>JXSN01000139.1 GCA_001276605.1 Achromatium sp. WMS2 | reverse complement strand
TCTAAGGTGGGATGCGCTATCGCTCTCCCGCCCTAGTGTGCTGCCAATAACGATTTATCAAAGGTTGAAGGCACAATCGGGATAAATTGTTTTTAAATGAGTAAACCCTAGATATGTTTCTAAACTGTAATGAGGATTGACCAATGGATGAATTACCACATAATGCTACAAAAATGAAAAAAAGATTACGTAGATTAGGCGGTGCGATATTGTGGTTTCTGTTATTTCCAATCTTACCAATAGGACTCATGATCGCCGGAGGCGATCCTAGTGATCCTTGTGCACCTAACTTTACAGGCCATCCGATGCGAGCTCAGCTAGCTGCAGAAGGAAGAAATCCTTATCCATATGTTCTACGAGAAGCTTTAGATGATCCTTCGGGTGGCATCTTCGCAGCAGCTGGTTTTATCGTACTTGCATTTCTTGCATCTATTTTGGGAGCAGTGCTTGGCGCAATTTTTGTGTCATTTAAGTATTTCTGGCCTATAACGTTTGGCATAGCATTGATAATCTTTGTACTTATTTACGTATCAACCGTAAGTTATGTTTGTTAATGTAACCTCGTACGGTATGAAGCCAGGTAGTCTGTAGGGCGGGAGAAACGCAGTGAATCCCGCCGTGTGTAGGTCCGTAGGGTGCAATAACCAACGGGCATTGCGCCATATTGCTTTAGGTACGCGATGCGTACCCTGCCTGGCTATCGCGCTATGCACTAGCGAGTTTAAGCCATATTGACCGGAAAGTAGCGCGGTTCTGCAGTTTCAGTGACAACGTCGTCGGGGTCGTTACTAGGGTTTATCGTAACATTATTATTCATAAATCGTAGCACATAACAACCAACGATGATGTGTTCTCCGAGTTGTATTTGCAACACTTTGCCATCATCGGCCTGAGCACTATCCAAATGGTTTCCATCCTTGTCTAGGTGCATGACACCTATTGATGATAAAGCTTGGATTTGAAGTGTTTGATCTTCGATCCAAATTTTAGCGTGTTTCCTAGATAAATTAATGTTACCCACACTGTCAGCATCCTGGGTAGCTTTGTTGAACCAAAGTAATCCTTTGGGTTGTGCTAATTGATCCAGTGTTATTTTTCCATAATCGGTAGCAGTGTTGGCCTTACCATTGCTAAGATCATGTCGTCCCAAAATGCAGAGGCTGGAACCGATGCTTATAGAATCCGGCTTGCATTGTAGTAAGCCTGGTGAGGTTGTGTTAATGGGCGGCAATAGGTAAGCATCAAGATTGCCAATTTGGATTTTTTTGGTTATTCTGCCAATTAGTTGTGGCTTTGTTGGGGCGGTGTCTGCGTTTTCTCCAGGTAAAAGTAGCCATAACCCAGACTTAGTTAGGATCAACTGTGTCAAAATCTTTGGATTATAATCAATATCCTCAGGTTTGGCTAAACTTCCAGTTGGATCTAACCATACGGTCCATTGCTGCAAATTCTCTGTCAAGTGCGGCAACGTAATTGCTTGCAATTCTAGCTTGTAGGGTGAGGGTATATTTGGATTTTTTCCACTTCCAGAAAAACTGCCTATTATGGTTGTTTTTCCATCGTTGTTGAGCACTTGAGCTAGACCCAAATTGACAGTTAGGCGTTGCCCACCTTTCTGCGGTGCTATACTCGTTGACCATCCTCGGCCATGGTTATATCTACTTGAGGTGCGAAAGTAATTCTTATCGCCTAAGACCTCAAACTTATCGTCAGCTATACGTCGGATAAGCATATAGGTGTCCGGGTCGGCTTTCCAACCAGGGACTTGGTTTATATACCCATCGGCAGTGATCAACAGTCGCTCCTGATCACCGTAAAAACCAATAGCAAAGTTTTCTACGTTAACCGTTGAAACGACATTATCACCACCATCGTTTTTTGCCTTATCATCAGGTTTATGCAAATCGCTAATTATGCCAGTCATCAGTGGCGCATTAACAGCTAGGCCATCTAATTCTAGGCTGACATGCCACTGCGGTACATCACCAGTATTAGGGAAAAACACTCCATTACCAAATAAGAACACCACTTGATCTGATCTCAATGTGTCATCGGAACGAATAAAATAGCGTGGCGTGCGAGCTCTCGGCATACTCGCTTGGAAGTCACGGAGATGATGCCAACGCAAGTCGTTAGCTAAACCCTTGATCTTCGTACCGCTCTCACTACCAATGTCATGATCCCAGGTAGTATTAGAAATACATACCACGATATCAGTAAAACACTCGAGTTTTTGTTCTTGCTTCCCAGCAATATTTCCTGTCCTCACCGTTTTTTTATAGCAATCTAACGCACTACGTAGGCGGTGCTCAGGCTTATTGCTATTTTCCTCTACCGCTTTTGAACCATCACCACCGGTTACTTTTATGTCCCACAGCGCATCAGCATCTAGTGGATCGCTAACGTTGATTAATCCCAAACGCCAAATTAGTCCATTGTAACGTGGCTTAAGCCATTGCTGTCCTGAATTAGATTTAAGCACAAAATTTCCAGTCATAAAATTTATTGCTTTGCGCAAAAGATTCAAAGGCATAGCTATATCCTGTAATATCAAATGTATCAAAGTCGTATTCAGCATTATAGCATTGACAATTGCAATGGCAATAAAGAATGCTATCTAAAGGAAAATTGTGAATTATTACCAAAAATAATCTTGTATAATGCCACCTTATTCCAAGCTTCTGAGCTAACGGAAAGTAGGTCATCGGTAAGAATATTGGCATTTGAGGTAGAATTACAATAGCATAATTAACATAAATGAATATAACCTGAATTTTTGATCAGTACTTGGCAATTAGGAAGGATTTGCTGTATATGAGCGTTTTATCCATTATAATTTTATTGTTGAGCTATGATCGCTCAGTAACACTAAATGTTGCAATGTTATATACCTTGACTCAAGATGATGCATGAAATAGCCTATAGGGTGTAAATCAATCGTGTTTGGCTATGTATCATTTGAGTTGTGGTTGGCTCGATCCGATCCTGGTTGGTTAATCGCACTTATAGTGTGCCGTAACGGAGGATACTATGTATCAACAATCTATTCTTAATAGATTATTTTATTTTACACTTTGGTTGTTATTGGCCTTGACCGTTCCGATTGGTGGTATGGGAGCTCCCCAGAATGTTTCTACATTGCCACGGATGGCGTTGGTTATTGGTAATTCAGATTATCAATCCGATTTATATAATCTGTCTAATCCAGTGAATGATGCTGTAAGTTTGGCGGCGGAGTTGAGGAGGTTGGGTTTTGAGGTAACGGAACTGTCAAATCTTAACAAAGCTGATATGGAAGCGGCTATTAATGCTTTTGCTATGCAGTTGTACGAGAAAAAAGGTGTGGGGTTGTTTTATTTTTCTGGTCATGGTATGCAGTATCAAAGGGAAAGTTATTTAATTCCGGTAGATGCTATGGTGAAATTAAGATTTGCGCAACAGTTGCCTCATTTTGCAATTGCGGAAAGTTTGATTTTATCGACTCTGGAAGGGGCTAGCAATCGCATGAATATAGTGTTGTTGGATGCCTGTCGTGATAATGCTTTATCTGCCAATATCATCGGGGGGAAGGGGAAATTGAGCGCTGGGCTGGGGGTGTCTAGTAGTCCGCCTGCTAATTTTATTATTGGTTATGCCGCTGCTGCTGGGGAGGCGGCTCAAAATGGCTATGGTTCTAATTCGCCGTATATAATTAATCTTTTGTCTGCTTTGCGCCAACCGGGTTTGACTATTGAGTCGGTATTGAAGCAGGTGCGCAATGGGGTTATGGTTGAGACTAGTATGGTGCAGAAACCCCAATTTTACAGTTCGTTATCGGATGATTTTGTCTTTAATCTAGCTGTGAACGCTGGGGCTGTAGGAGTTAAACCCCCACCGCCAGCGGCTATACCTCAACCGCCTGTGGCCCCTGCGGTTACTTTTGAGGTTCGTGGGCATTATCATATACATCTGGATGGTACAGTGACGGATACTCGTACTGGTTTGATGTGGAAGCGTTGTGCGGAAGGGCAAACCTGGACCGGCACTACTTGTTCTGGAACTCTTACACAAGAGACCACCGGTATGACTTGGGATGAAGTTATGCCTCATGGCCATCAAAAATCCTGGCCTAGCTTTGCGGGGTATAGTGATTGGCGAGTGCCAACGATTGAGGAATTGCGTACTTTGGTGTATTGTAGTAGTGGTAAACCGCAAACTTGGAATGATACCAATGAAGAATTTTTCAGCTGTGATGGTAATTACGAGCGACCAACTATTGATCAAGTGGTTTTTCCCAATGTTCCTAGGGAAGGGGGGGGATCTTGGTTCTGGTCGGCTTCTGCGTATGCTTCCGCCTCTAGGGACGCGTGGTTCCTGAGTTTCTATGACGGCATCAACGGTTGGGATGATAGGTCTTATGCCATTCAGGTCCGCCTGGTGCGGGTTGGTAGGGTGCAATAACCAACGGGCATTGCACCAATAATTCTCCATTGATGGTAGGAGAGGGGGTTAAAGATACCAGGGGTGGTGACGTAATAAACCTAACTGCGTACCATGGAAAAAATGTTCCTGTTCTTTACTTTTCTGGGAGCGCGGCCAGGTAGTACGCATCGCGTACCTAAAGCAATATGGTGCAATGTCCGTTGGTTATTGCACCCTACAGCAATATGGTGCAATGCCCGTTGGTTATTGCACCCTACGGGCTAGGTTACACGCGACGGGATTCACTGCGTTGCTCCCGCCCTACGGTCTCAGTACAGATAAAGGTACGCGATGCGTACCCTACTACTGCGTTGCTCCCGCCCTACGGGCTAAGGTGGAGGTGTTTGGGGGTCTGGTGAGCTTCGAAACATGCTGCCGATGGCCTCTGCTGCCCGTTTTATGATTCCACGATTGGGATCTTTGTAGTCTGGAACTTGTACTAGGGTTTCCGGGTTGGTTTCGAGCTGTGCGTTGAGTATAGGTTTGAAATCTCCTGTTACTCGTTCTAGTAGGCCTGATTGATCAAAGTAAATCTGGACTCGTTTGACTTCGGTTTCACCCCAGCCGTAGGTCATGGTGTATACGTAGTCCCAGCGGGTTTGTCTGAATACGTCTACTATCATGGGGGTACCCATGATAAATTTAACTTGTTGTTGGGTTAGTCCAGGTCGGAGTTGGTTGACAATGTTTTGATCGAAGACGTTTCCCTGTTGGATGTCTTGTCTGTACACAATGGGGATGCGTTCTAACATTGAGCTTTTGGTGCGATTGCTGGTTGTTTCATTTTCAGTTGATGCGCAGGCACTTAGGATGGTAGTGGTGATGCATAGGCTGATCATGAAGGTTGTGGATATTTGGGGTTTAAAGGTGCCATTGGTATTTAACGGCAACCAGGGGGTGTGATAAAATCTTATGTTCACCAAGCAAAAAATCCCTCTTTGTTTGTGGTTGTATGTACGAATTTTTAAGGTAATTCTGTTAGTATGCAGAATGGGTATGTTTGGGAGTTAGTATTTTTTTTAACCATTTGAGATTTGAGCTTTATGCAACGAGCAGTAGTTCTGTTATCGGGCGGTTTAGATTCGGCCACTACTCTGG
>JXSN01000138.1 GCA_001276605.1 Achromatium sp. WMS2 | reverse complement strand
TTATCAACATTGCTCATGCTGAATTTATGCTTATGGGTGCATATGCTACTTTGTTTTTGTATCTGAAATTTGGTATCCATCCGCTAATATCCTTGCCACTAGTTGCTATAAGTATGTTCGGATGGGGATATTTATTGCAAAAATACTATGTTGAGCACATAGTCGGTAAACCGCTACTAACTTCCCTGTTAGCTACCTATGCTTTGAGTATAATTTTAGTGAACCTGGGACTGTTAACGTTTTCAGCTAATTTTGCATCTATACCAGAACTTAAGGGTTCATTACTTTTAGGTTCGTTCGTAATTTCGCGGCCTAGAGCTGCCGCGGCTATAGTTGCCTTAGCAATCACTATAGGAGTTTACCTGTTTTTAAGATATTTACCGCTTGGTAAGGCAATCCGTGCCGTATCCGAACACCCCGAAGTGGCACTTATTTGTGGTATTGATGTGCAATATATTCGCATGCTGACGTTTGGTTTAGCCGCGGCTATGGCTGCAGCCGCTGGGGTTATGTTAACCATGATTTACCCATTTTCTCCCACATCTGGTCCAGATTTTATCCAAAAATGCTTTGCGATCATAATAATCGGTGGCATGGGGCAGTTTTCTGGAGCATTCATTGGTAGCCTTATTTTGGGAGTAGTCGAGGCCATAGTCGGCGGACTTTTTACTACCCAATGGGCAGACGCAGTGGCATATCTGTTGCTAGTTACCATAATATTGGTACGGCCCTTTGGATTACAGGGTATGGCGCATAGCAGCCATTAAGGGCCATAATGGTGAGCTGAGTATATGCATCAACAAATTATAGTCAATATCACACTACCCGTATTTTTACTAATATGCGCAGGAATTGCACCATTGTTGGTTAGCCAATACCATCTATCATTTGGCTTGCAAGTATTTATGATGCTCGCACTTGCGCAATCGTGGAATCTGATTTCTGGTATGACTGGCTACATATCCTTTGGTCAAGTGGTGTTTTTTGGTATCGGTGCCTATACCGCAGCCATCTTGTTGCCATTAGGGTTACATTGGTTGCCAGTGATTGGTGTTGGCACCTTGATGGCAATCTTACTAGCCCTGCCATTAGGCCTGTTAACTTTAAGGTTACGCGGTCCATATTTTGCTATTGCTATGTTGGGATTAAACGAGGTTGTACGTATCATAGCCACGCTTTGGGTAGATTTAACCAATGGCGGCAGCGGTATTAGTTTAAGTCCTACGTTATTACCTGATCTTAGCACAAATTACTACAGTATGCTGATATTGGCCGCTGTAGCCTGCGGCATAATTTGGGTGGTACACGGTAGCCGTTTTGGCTTAGAACTGCGAGCCATAAGGGAAGATGAAGCCGCGGCCGAAATGGTTGGTGTTAACACAACCTACGCAAAATTTGTGGCCTTCGTAGGATCGGCGGCTATTCCAGGTGCAGTGGGTACAGTTTTTACCATGTACAATAGTTACATAAATCCAACTTCTGCTTTTGCACCCGATCTAAATATTCAGATGATTGTTATGGTGATGCTGGGGGGTAGTGGCACTTTTTGGGGACCAATACTTGGTACTGTATTGGTGATGGGATTGCGTGAAATACTGTGGGCTAGTTTGCCGGCATTACACATGGCTATATTAGGTGTGATACTATTAATTATAGTATTGTTTTTGCCTAATGGCGTATTGTCACTAACAAGTCCTAAGATTCGTATCCGCTTCGATTTAACCAAATGAATACTGTTACAATAGCAAAATTATTGGATCCCATCCTCAAGGTGGAGCATTTGTGCCGTAATTTTGGCGGTGTTAAAGCTTTAGATAATGTTGATTTAGCAATAAGTTCTGGCTCCATAACAGGTTTAATTGGTCCCAATGGTAGTGGAAAAACAACTCTATTTCAATGTATTTCCGGAGTGGATAGAGGTGCTACAGGTCGGGTGTGGTTAGCTGGCAAGTCCATTACCGGACTACGACCACATCGGATCTATCGGAATGGTTTAGCGCGGACCTTTCAATTATCTAGAGTTTTTCCACAACTTACGGTTTTAGAGAATTTACTGGTGGCAAGTACCAGCAAGCTGAATCAAACCGAGCGTGCTTTAGACTTGTTGCGGCAAGTGAAGTTGGAGTCTTATGCCCAGGCATTAGGGGCTAGTTTATCTTACGGGCAGCAAAAATTAATTGAGTTTTTACGGGTTTTAATGAGTGATCCGAGATTAATTTTGTTGGATGAACCAGCTGCTGGGGTTAATCCCACGCTTAGGGCTGTGTTATGGGATATGGTCAAACGCTTGAATGCACGCGGTGTAACCTTTATGATAGTCGAACACAACATGCAAGTTATAGAGGAGCTGTGTTCCAAAGTAATCGTTTTGGCAGAAGGCAAAGTGTTAATCGAGGGAAATTTTAGGGAAATTCGCAATAATAAACAAGTGTTAGACGCTTATTTTGGGAGAGCTAGGTGAGTTCTCTATTGCTGTTGGACATCCAAGCAATTGATGTGGCTTACGGTCAGTTGCAGGTGTTATTTGGTGTTGATTTACATGTATATAGGGGTGAAATTGTAGCCATCATCGGTCCTAATGGTGCCGGGAAATCCACATTAATAAAGTCGGTGGTGGGCTTAAGTCCTGCTCAAGCTGGTAAAATTCGGTTTCTCAATCACGATATTACACAACTTGCAGCGCATAAAGTTCCAGCTCTAGGAATAGGTTATGTTCCACAGGGACGTATAGTTTTTGCCAATATGACGGTGGAAGACAATTTAGAATTAGGTGCGTTTCTCATTCAAAACCGTGCTGCTAAATTGGCATCCGTAGCGCGGGTATTTGATCAATTTCCAAGATTAGCGGAACGTAGGCAACAATTGGCAGGCAAACTATCCGGTGGTGAGCAGCAGATGTTGGCAATTGGCAGGGCTTTGATGCTAGATCCCCAGCTATTAATATTGGATGAGCCGTCCTTGGGGTTGGCGCCTAAGTATGTTGACATGATATTTGATATTTTACTCCAACTTAGACAACAAGGCCGGGCGTTGTTGATGGTGGAACAAAATGCGGCCCGTGCTCTAACCATTGCTGATCGTGGTTACGTTTTAGAGTTGGGCCATAATCGCTTTCATGATACTGGAGCTGCTCTTTTAACTAATCCGCAAGTGCGCAAGATGTATTTGGGAGGCTAGTTTTAGGTGCTAAGCTTGGGAAAAATACAGGACCTGTCTAGGGTGTGTTGACATATAGTCTTGTTGGGGTTATGTTTTTGTGGGAACGCTGGAGCGTCCCCGGCTGCGTTTCTACGCTGGAGCGTGGAAATAATCAAATCGGTTGGTATTGTTACGTATTACTATTTTTCTTAGAGTAGCTACTGATCTGGACAATAGTGTCTATCAAATCTTGAATAATTTTTTGGTTAGCAAACATACGTTGGCCAGTGGTTTCAGCTAGTTCTGATACTTGTAGGGTTTGATTGATGGCTTTACCTATTATGGCGCTGGACTCTGTGGTTTCGGATTTTAAATTGCGTAACAGGTGAGTTATGCGTTTGCTAGATTCTTTAGATATTTCCGCTAAATGCTGTATTTCTTCAGCAAGTGTGGATAGACCTTCTCCAGTTTCACCGGTAGCTGCTGCTTGAATGCCAATATTTAGGGCAAGAGTGTTAGTTTGTTCTGCTATGCTTTTGAGCATTTCCACTATGTCTTCAATTTCTTGCGAATTTTCTCCAAGACGTTTGATGCTTTTTTCTGATTCATTAATAATATTTTGAATATCTTCTATTTTTTGCGCTATGGTACGCACCGAGCGTATTGATTCTTTGTTGCAGTCCGCGGTATTATTAGCTAGATTTGTACTATTATTGGTTATAGTGATTATTTCAGCGTTAGTACTTGTTGCTTGAATGATAGGAGCAGGTACTTGGTTGGCTAATTGGCGGCGTTTTTTATCCTGGGATATTTCTTTGGAAGTTCCAATCAGCTTCGTTATTTTTTCCAATTGCATGGCAACTATACTTATATTTTGTATTATGTAAGAAAACTCCGGATTAATAATGTTTGGGGTGTGATTAACGGTGCTATCTACGGCTGATATGCTGGGGGCTTTGGTACGTTTTCTAAGATTTTTGGTTAATGTTACAATATTTGCTACGTAATTTTTTAGGATCTCCTTTTCAGAGCTTGTTAGTATTAGGGTACCTCGATTTTGGACAACTAAGTATTCAAGGGCTTTAAGTAGTGAACCTGTCGTTTCGGTGTTTAAGATAACTCGTAATTCGTTATTATCCTGGTGCATCGATAATAATTGGTGTTTAAATTCCTTCAAGGTTTGAATAATGCCATAGGCGATGATTACTAGGGTAACAGTTATGATTAATGTGATTATCAGTATCTTGTGTGTAGATTCTTGATCTATCCTGATTAATTCCATATCGGCTGCGGTCTTGATATTGCCTAAATAACTGTTGGTAGCCTCGGCTAGTGCCACTAATTTTAAGTAGGTTTCTCTGCCTTCGGTTTTAGCCTGCTCGTGTAATTCAAGGCGCCTACTTATTGTGGCCGATATTTGATCAAAACTCTGTTTGTAGGCGGCGGTAAGTTCTAGTAACCATGTTTTTATTTCAGTGGTGTGTGAGCTTCTTTTGATCGCATCTGTTAAGGCTGAATTAAATTCATCGAAAAGTTTTGCATGTTCTTTTTTTGCTGGATTAGCAAAGAAGGCTGACTTAGCAACTACCATGCTGTAGTACATGGCGACTAATTCGTTATGGTTTTCTTTATTATTTTTAGTTGCGTCGCGCTGCTCTTGTTGTAACTGGTAACCAAGGGATTGGCCTATGCGGCGCATAGTCACCAAAGCTTCACTGCTATCATTATTTTGGGGCGTTTCAATTTGCAGTAATTGGGTTTGGCTTCTTTGGTAATTATTAAAATAATTTCTGGCTTGGATGATTAATTGATGTTGATTTTCTCCGTTTAAGTAGCCTAAACCCAATGCCGTTAAACCTGTTAGGTTATTGCCACTTGGGGCATCACGATTTGTTATTGAGAGTAATAATGTCTCGTTGTTTACCAGCTTTTCTATTTTCGACAGTTCGTTATCAATATTTGTAATACTGGAAAAAATTTTGTTAGCAGTTGCTGCTCCTGGATTAATACTAAAATGACTAGTCATTGCATTTAGATTCTCCATTGCGGATTTTACGAGTAGGGAATTTATGCGCAGATTAGATGCCCGTTCCGTGGCAGCCATCACTTTGGTTACCGCAGTTTGCTTTTGAGAAAAAGTGATATAAATTAGGCCAATCCCACCGGCAATTATCAGCCACACTAGCGTAAATTGAGTTATAATGCGTAATTTACGCAAAAAATTAACAGCCATTAATTAAAGTTGGGTTGGATTGTTAGGGTAAGTAACGTGGGTTGGTTTTTTATGCAATTAAACCAAAGGGGGGGCTTTCATCTCCAGGTGCGTTGTGTTGTTAAGCTATTATTATGTGTTGCCCTTTAATATTAAAATATTACCTGTTATTGTAAATTATACGTTTAATGGGGATTATTGATTATGCTGGTACCTTGTGCAAGAAATAATGCACTAAAATCTAAGATAATCCATGGCGGATTACCATTATAG
>JXSN01000137.1 GCA_001276605.1 Achromatium sp. WMS2 | reverse complement strand
TACCCATCTTGCTGTTGGCTTGGAGGTAGGTTTACCTTTTTGATCTACAAAAGTAGCTTTATTCTCTTGCAACACGCGTCGAATACGAAGTTCTAGTGCTGAGTACACTAACAGGCACAAAGTCATCACCATCATCAGTGCCATAATGCGCTTTGGTGATTTTAAAAACAGGGTTGATGCCATGAACATCTGGTCTTTGAGAAAACGGAAGCCACGTTCGACTTTTTGCTGATCTTTTGTGTAGATTTCGATTACTTCGCTGTCTGTAATCGCACTGTGATCCAACTGATTTGTGGCTATAATGAAGCAACTTTTACGCCGTAACATATTGTTTCTATATGCTATTGTAGATGCGATGGTTCCCGTAATGTGATAAGTGTAGTAGTCCGGCTGACGGTCTTGAGTTGGTCGTCCTTTATGATTAAAACGCCCGATTCTGGTAATATGCATATCGTTAATCGTTATCGCTTGCAGAGTTTCTGCAAATTTTTTAGCAACTTGACGAGCATCTGCTTCGCAGGCAAATGATTGTTTGCAAATGGAATAAAAACTCTTTTGCTCTTTGCTGGTAATATCAAATATTTTCTTGTTGACAGATTTTTGGGCACGCTGGTTGGCTGTTGGTGAGTATATAACAATCCATCTTTGCTTAACGTCACCATAAACGACTCCAAGGCTGCAAAAATTAGGTTCTTCAGTCTGCATAATCAGATCGGGGCCAAAGCATCAATTATGTCACTGGTTAAGTTGATAGTCTCCGGTACTCGTGAAATCCACCATATTTTGCTTATTTCTTTTAACGTTTCAGCAACGTATAAAGCACTGTCAGCAACGATGTATTCTAAGCTCAAATCTGTTTTGAGTTGTTCAGCGTGGGGTTTTAACTTTTTACAAAAGTTTTCTTTATCACTTTTGTTGCCACTCATGGTTTCCATCATCAGTGGAATACCGGTTCGTCCTTCACAAATAACTTGTAATATCAATTGATTAAGGTCTAGCCGATGGTCGCAACTATAGCCTTTGGTAATGCGAATAACGCATTCTTGTTCCTCTTCGTGGCTGTTATATTTACCATTTGTATGGAAACTTGTAGAATCTAGGTGAGCGCAATGTGGATTAAATTTTAGTATATTCATGGCTTTAATGGCGCATTGCAAGAACAATTTACTGGTATCATAATCAAAAATTGTGTCCAACGCACGTCCCAAAATGTCATCATTGATATGCTCGGCCTGGATACCGGGGCCAATGACTCGTTCCGTTGGTTTATCTTTAAAAAATATTGGGCTAAGATACAAAACGCGGTTTGCAAAACCAAGCCCATTTAGTATCATCGCTTTTACAGCTTGCCCTACTGACACAGTGCGCTTTGCCATGTCTTGTGGTGTAAGTTTGTCAATTAAATTGCTAAGGTCAAGTTCGTAGCACATACCGGCGACTAGCCCTAGGTGATCAATAGTTTTGCTTGTGTAGGAGCTGGATGATTCCATTGAGTCAACATTAATGTGGTTAGCCATGGTAAAGTCCATAAAAAGTGATATTAATACTTTATAAAAGATTTTTTACTATAATACTTTACCATAGTATTGCTTGTACCAACTAAATTAAATTTATCAAGATCGTCAAATTTGACTTTACCATCATAGATGCGCTTCCGCCCTCGAGGTTTTTGTTGACCCTTGTAAATCCAGCGTAAGTTTGCGTCATGGCATAATTTACCAATTTGATGAAGATTGCTAGCAGTAACGTCATCAAGACATTTTTTCTTGCTGTAATAACCATCAGCTATAAGGTATTTGACTGTTGATGGTAGGGCTTGACGGTCCTGTTTTAAATGATCAAAATAAAAGTCCATGCGGGATTTATCGTCTTTAATGATGGCTGGTGTTTGTCGCGTTGAAATGTTATATGCGGTATTTTCAGTAACATTTATCACAGCTTAAAATTGAGATTTCTAAGCCTTTTTCTACCTGATTGTGTACACTATTGTAGAATTTACCAAGTCCATACGTGTGTTTGCCACTCTTAGGAATGAAACTACAATCTATTGCAGCAATGAGTATTGTTTCTGCTTTTTCACTGAATGGCAGTATAATTAAACGATTAAATTAAACAAAATCAATTTTTTGCCTATACCAACGTGAAAAGGTTTTTTCACTATAATCGCTATATCGGCTTAGGTTACGAAAGTTTACTCGTCCGCGTATAAACATGAGCAACGACATTAAAAATAACATAAACTTGCGTTGCGGTTTAGAAACGCCAGGTATTTGTTGTAAAATAGTTTATAATATTTTCATGAGAGTTTAGGTTGGATCTTGTTGCAGTGGAAGACAACATTATCTCATAATTCGCTGCTACTTAAAAACTGTCCGAACCATTGATTGTTATAGTGGCGATTTTGGCCTATAATACGGAATTTTAGTTTAGTTTAGTAGCCGTAAATACAGCCAAGCTACAATGATCTGCGCTTGAGTGTTGTTGCGCTGCTGATTTCTGCTTCATATTGTAAACGTAGCTTGGGGTACTAGTTGTCTTGTTTGGTATCAGATTAGAAACTCAATTATACTCAGAAAACTTAAATTGATAACCTTGCGTAAGTCTATCCCACTAATCGATTGTTCCCACTTATCCGTGTAGAAATACATCCGAGAATGGTCCTATGTCCCCACAAACATTGAGTATGAGTACGCTATTGCTAATAGAACCCACGAACCTACCTATGTTGGGTCTACACATTAATAGTGGAATAGTTTCGTTTAAATATTTAGGTGCCAAAGAATATAGGGCACCTCTAAAAATTGCCATTTAAGAAAAAACCAAAAGCTCATGCATTGATTTTGCGGGTGTTTATTCAGGCAATTTTGAATTATTAGAGGTTTCCTATAGTGGCTATAACTTTGGAAATAGGTCTTTATGTATTGGCAAAAGGTGATTTTGACATTAACCATAATATTATTAAACTTTTATTTGACCGCTCAAGCAATGGAACAGTGTCCAACGGTGTGTCCTGATGGCTCAAGGCCGTATTTTTGTGTGTGTCCTAAGGTTGAACAGTCGCGACCGCACCCGGTTTATTCAAAGCCTAAGTCTGTACCAAATACACCTGATGCTGAAGACTGTAATGCTTCGCGTCGTCCTGACGGCAGTGATGGTGGTTGCCCACAAAAAAGCTATATTTCAGAACCAGAAATGGTATTTATTAAAGGTGGGTGTTTTATGATGGGCAGTCCTGAGTCGGAGGCAGATCGAAGGAATGATGAACAACAGCATCAAGCATGTGTTAATGACTTTTATATTGGAAAGTACGAGATAACTAGAAGTCAGTTTGCAGCATTTGTGCAAGATACAGGTTATAAAACTGAAGCCCAGACTAGTGGCAAAGGCTGTTGGAGCTATATTGGCGGTAAATTAGGATATAAAAAGGAATTCAATTGGCTAAATCCGGGATTTAACCAAACTGACGAGCATCCAGTAGTTTGTGTATCCTGGAACGATACGCAACGCTATATACAATGGTTGAACAAAAAAACTACCAGGCCTTATCGATTGCCTACCGAAGCTGAACTGGAGTATGTAGCCCGTGCGGGGACTACTACCCCATATTGGTGGGGTAACATAGCAAGTCATGATTATGCTAACTATGGTATGGATTTATGTTGTGAGGGTTTGGCTAGCGGCAAGGATCTTTGGGAATATACAGCACCAGTGGGTTCATTTACTGCCAATCCTTGGGGACTATACGATACTGCAGGTAATGTTTGGGAATGGAGCTGCTCAGGTTATCGAGAAAATTATACGGGCGCTGAAAACATGTGTGTTGGTAGAGAAAAAAAGACTGATGTCCGTGGTGGATCTTGGGGCAGTGACCCCCAGAACATCCGTGCTGCTACCCGCAACAGAGGCTATCTTAATGGCCGTAACAACGATCAGGGTTTTCGTTTGTGTCAGGACTCCCTTTAGATATTTTTTAAAGAATTTTATCTTTCAATAGTTCGGACAGTTTTGGGTTTTATAGATCAAAAGGTTAGATTTCATGGTTGTACTAAAACTCAACTTAGCTTGCTACCCGTACTTGTGAATAATTAGCTAACTATTTGATGCTACTCGGCTACAACCCTAGAAAACTGTCCGAACCATTGATCTTTTAAACCATGTATTTTTAAATCGATGCGAGCTAACAGCACTTGCACTCATTGGCCATATTACACCACCGGACATACGGTTTTCCGCATCCGGCGGTTGAGTCCAGCGGGCTAAGCCCGCAAGCTACACAGCAAAATAATCTTACAGCACCTATGAGTTGTTTGTTTGCCTCAGTGGAATTAACCAGAAGAGCTAGGTTCACTTGTAAAGCGGCACCTATTCACCTATTGCGCTTATTTACTTTCCAGAATGCGTTCGCTCATTAGCTATGTTGCTCATTAAACCGTTCTCACATCAGTGCCGCCACCAGATCAACTTGATAATTGCAAGGTTTATCACTCCTGGAATCCACCAGGCCCCTTTACCCCGCCGCTTCGGAAGTGGCCGTAATTGCCGCTCTTTGTCGTTTCGATCATCTACTCGCTTCTCCGGTGAGACAGAAATGTTGGTTCTTTCGTGACTCTTCAGCCATTCGCTTCTCTCACCTTTCTGCAGATATCAACGTTACTATGGCCTCTGTTGACTTCTTGATCACTCTCGTTCTCAAGATCTCCCCGAGTAAGAACATGTACTTTCGACCCGTGCCGTCAGGCTCTACTTGATGTGTCTTTCGGTTACAGTTGGATTTCGCGTTTCCTAGCACGCTCATCGCCCACACTCGGTCTCTTTACCTGTTTCGATTGGTGCGGTCGTGTCTTTGCCTCCCCCTTCTTTCAGCTTGACCTCGCGGTTACAACCTTGGGCTTTGGCTACGCTGGTTGTCACTCAATGCGGCAACCTCATTTCAGGTTGCAAGTACATGCCCATGTCGGGCACACTAGGGCGGGAGAGCGATAGCGAATCACGCAATCTTACCAAAATACCACTTCACTTTACATCACCAAAAAACTAAAAATTAATTAGGCCAATAATCCTCATCTAAAAGCTCTTGTTCTAAATAAGGGCATTCGTTAGGAAATATGCTTTTGTTGAGTTTAGTTTCCTTATAAACAATACGAAGTGCAGTTGGGTAAGCATCTGTAATTGCATCATTTAAGAACGGCTTGAGACTCGGGTTTAAATCAATATTACGTTCTATTTGTATACGTTGTTCAATGATAGATCCACGCCAACTTGAGGAACGATGTTCAGGTTGAAACTGCCATTTGAGCAAATGAGCAATAAGGACAATTAGACGACTAATAAGCTCATCACGGTGACTATTTACCACATCCTCAAGTTCCTCTATGAGCAATTCCCGATCCAGTTCCTGAACACGGCCTTGGCGCAACAGGTCGATTTGAGAATTGATCCATGCGTGGAAATCTTGATGATATAGCTCCACATTCGTTCCCATAAAGTACCTATACTAAAAAATCCCATACAAAAACCACCCCAGTGCCTAGCACTAGGGTGGTAAAAAATAAGACTCTGGCAATATGTTAGCTGCTGCTGAGTGGGATGTGAAATGCTACATTAAAGGGTGGATTTATGATGTTGTCAATGACAAACAACATAGGTTTGATGTGGGAATGAATCCGACTCCATTTGGAAATCGTGGCGGATCTAGGCAGGTTGTTTTCAGCCCATCTGAAAAATCTCTCCTTATTGC
>JXSN01000136.1 GCA_001276605.1 Achromatium sp. WMS2 | reverse complement strand
GCAATGCCCGTATTCAACGTAATCACGTTGGTTGCGCCTTTTTGGTATGGGTTCGGCTTAAACATTTTGCGGTTCAGACAGGTAAAACGGTTTATAAGCTCAAACACGGTCTCTTGGATGATTATCTTGTTCAGCAGCTCAGAAATCCGTCACTTAAAATGGCTTTTGCGTAAGTCCTAATAAACTCAAATTACCACAGGCTAAATTTAAATCGTCGTTGAAAGTTTGTAACATTATTACTGGTAGGGAAAATAAGGGTATAAGCCAGGTAGGGTATGCATCGCGTACCTTTCCATGATGCAGACAATAATTAAATAATCCTCTATGTCGTATTTTCATCGTTGCTATATTCCATGTGGTTACGATTTTTTCACTATTGTGACTGAACAGCTTGAAAAGGTACGCGATGCGTACCCTACCGGGCTTGAAAAGGTACGCGATGCGTACCCTGCCGGGTTTTCCATTGATGGCAAGGGAGTTATACGTCATTCCGGCAGGGATTGCCGGAATCCAGAAGCCAGGGATGAGTAAATCCCAAATGGTGCAATGCCCGTTGGTTATTGCACCCTACCAACTGAAAATATTTTTGATGCGGAGAGTGTGGAGCAGTTGTTGGGGTAATTATTGCCGTTACCTGAGCTTGTCGAAACCAGGTAGGGTACGCATCGCGTACCTTTCCATGATGCAGACAATAACTAAATAATCCTCTATGTCGTATTTTCATCGTTGCTATATTCCAGGTGGTTCTGATTTTTTTCACTATTGTGACCGAACAGCTTGAAAAGGTACGCGATGCGTACCCTACCGGGCTTTCCATTGATGGCGAGGGAGTTATACGTCATTCCGGCAGGGATTGCCGGAATCCAGAAGCCAGGGATAGCAACGTAGCAATTTTGGCACATCGTAGGGTGCAATAACCAACGGGCATTGCACCATATTGCCATGCTGCAACTTAATTGTAAATTGCAGGTATGTGCCCATGCATCTGGCACACTAAACTACAAACGGCGGGATTCACTGCGTTTCTCCCGCCCTACGGGTAAAAATGGCCCTCACTCCGTCATTCCGGCATGGATTGCCGGAATCCAGAGGCCAGGGATAGCAACGTAGCAATTTTGGCACATCGTAGGGTGCAATAACCAACGGGCATTGCACCATATTGCCATGCTGCAACTTAATTGTAAATTGCAGGTATGTGCCCATGCATCTGGCACACTAAACTACAAACGGCGGGATTCACTGCGTTTCTCCCGCCCTACGTGTAAAAATGGCCCTCACTCCGTCATTCCGGCAGGGATTGCCGGAATCCAGAAGCCAGGGATGAGTAAATCCCAAATAGTGCAATGCCCGTTGGCTCGACCCGATCCGGGCTATATTCCAGGTGGTTCTGATTTTTTTCACTATTGTGACCGAACAGCTTGAAAAGGTACGCGATGCGTACTACCGGGCTACCACGAGGTTAATGAGCATTAGAGTAGCCTGTTGGAACACAGGAACGAGCGTTAAGGTGTTGGGTTGGGTGGGGCCAATATATACCCGCTTGGTTGTTGGTACACATCACGGCTACACGGTAAATGGTTACGATGATGCATATGTCAATACGCCCTAATGAGTGAGCACTGACAATCTTAGGCGTTAAAGATGTGGATTAAGAACGCAGTAAGCCACGAATACTGGTTAGTAATTGGTTGCTTTGGAACGGTTTAACTATATAATCATTTACTCCAGCTTTATGAGCTTGCTGTCGGTGTTGCTGGGTATTACAAGTAGTGATCATAATAATGGGTAATTCAGTTCCATATGTGGTACGAACATAACTTACTAGTTCGATACCGTTCATACGTGGCATTTCTAGGTCGCACAACATTAATTTGGGAAATTGTTGTCTTAATAATTCTACCGCTTCCATGCCATCACGAGCTGATATATGTTGAAAACCTGCATCATCTAGGATTATTTCTAAGGCCTGGCGAATGGTGGGTGAGTCATCGACTATCATTAATGTTGGGGCATTGGAACGAGATGCGGTGGCAGCTTTGGTAGCAGTTGATGGTTGCGGTACACTGGTAAAATTGTTTGAGGTGTGAATGTGTAATAATTCGGATAAATTGAGTACTGGGACCAAACTACCATCGGTAAGTGTTGCTAGACCTGAAATACCTGGGACTTTGGGTAAATAATAACCAAGTTTTTTTATTACCAGATTTTGAATTTTAACTACTTTATCAATAGTGATGGCCATTGGTTTGTTAGCTATTTGAGCTAAAATAACTATGCTATCATCATTATTTGGGGGTGGGGAATTAGAACTGGGAATTTTGAGTAAGCTTGCTAGGGGCATAAGAGGTAGGCTTTGATTGCCAATTTGATAAGTTGCTCCCGCAATGTTGGTACTGATCTTGCCTTCTTGGGGATTAGGAACACGCAAAATAGTAGAAGTTGGAATTGCAAACTTACGGGTTCCTGATTGTACCACTATGGAGTGGGTAGTCATAAAACTAGTTGGGAGGCGTAATTCAATACGGCAACCGCCGGTGGGAGCATCACCTATGTGTAAACTGCCTTTGAGAGCGGTTACGGCTTCTTGTACCACGTCCATGCCGACGCCGCGTCCGGATACTTGTGTCACATTGGTGCGGGTAGAAAAACCTGGCTCAAGGATCATATTGGCCAGTTGTTGATTGGTAAGTCCTTCTGTGGAGCGACCTTTTTTAAGAGCGGTTTTGCGAATAGAATCATAGTTTAACCCGCCGCCGTCATCTATGCACTCCGCTACTATGTCCTGCCCAGTTTGGGTAAAACTTAAGACAATACTTCCAACTGGGGATTTGCCTTTAGCTTCACGAACTGCGCTGGGTTCAATACCGTGGTCTACAGAGTTGCGTAGCATATGCATTAGGGGATCGGCAAGTTTTTCTAGGACATTGCTATCAATCAGTACGGATTCGCCCTGAATGTATAGTTCTGCTTGCTTGTCAGTAGCACGACAGGCTTGGCGTACGGTGCGTTGTAGCCTGGCGCTTATTGTGCTTACTGGTTCCATGCGCATTTTCATGATAGCGGTTTGCAAATCGCGTTTGAGATGGCGGGTAGTAGGCATGATGCGCTCTACTGCGCTCAGATCGATTAGTAACTGTTTGCTTAGGTGTCTTAAATCAGCAATACTTTCGATGAAGTTGCTAACGGTACTGTGAAGTTTTTCGTAGTTTTTTAGATTATTACCTGTAAGGTCAGTACTTTGGTCTGTTTTTTGCAGTACTTGTTGTATTTTAGATGTATTACGCTCATCAATTAAATTTTCTAGATCTATACGGTGTTTTTGAACTAAATCGTCTTGGTCCTGCCAAGCGTTACCGCTGCGCCGTAAGGTGTTGAGGCGTTCTTGAATACGTTCGAGGGTTATAGCAAGTTCTCCAGCCAAGTGCAGCAGGGAGTCAATCGTAGTTGTGGGAACCCTAAGTACTTTGGTCGCAGCAATTGGTTGCGTTGGTGCTGTATCCTGTGCAGTTGAATTGCCCTGATTGTCGGCGGTACTAGTACTTGGTGCACTAGTAACAGAGACTGCTGGCTCTGGTTTGGCAGGCTCGGCAGGTTGGAGTTTTGCTCCCAATTGGCCATTCTGAATTTGGTTGTTCCAATTGGTCAAGTCTTGTAAAATGCGGATGGCGTCGGTTGGAGCTGGGCTAAGTCCACGAATGGTGTCGAGCATTCCTTCCAAGCAATCAGATGCTTCTTGGAGAGTTTTGGCTAGAGGTGGTGGAGGCGCAAGTTGTTGTTTAGTTAAGTATTCTAGTATGTCTTCAGTGCGATGAGTAAGATTGGCTAGACCTTTGATGCCTAGCATGTTGGCCGAACCTTTGAGATTATGGGCTAGGCGTTGGGCACTGGCCAAATTTTTGGTTATATCAATTCCGGCGAGGACTTTTTCTATATGCGCGCTAAAATTGGAGGTATTGGCAGGTGCCTCTTGGAAAAAAACTTCAACTAGTTTGGGATTGAGACCGGGGTCCATAGTTAGAGCCACGTCAGTCGGCTGTACAAATTGGGGGGTTGCCTGGATCGGTTCGGGTTCCTGTTCTATTTGGGGAGGAAGTGGTACTATGGAGGTGTTTTGGAGTTGACCGTTGGTGGTGCGGTAGTTCCAATCGGTTAGTTCTTGTAAAATGCGGCGGGCGTTGGGTGGATTTTCAGCTAAACCTCGAACGGCGTCTAGCATTCCTTCTAGGCAATCGGTGGCTTCTTGGAGGGTATTGCTGAGGGCGGGTGGTGGTGCTAATTTCTCTCGAGTAAGGTATCCTAGTATGTCTTCGGTGCGATGGGTAAGATTGGCTAGGCCTCTGATGCCTAGCATGTTGGCCGAGCCTTTGAGATTGTGAGCTAGGCGTTGTGCAGTGGCTAGATTTTTTAGTACGTCATTGCCGCGCATTACCTGTTCAATGTGACTGGCAAAATCCGCGGCATTTTGGGGGGCTTCTTGGAAAAAAACTTCTATTAGTTTGGGATTAAGACCGGGATCTAGGCTGAGGGCTACGTCGGCTGCTTGTATGGTGGGTGGACCCTGAGCGGTGTCGGTGGTAGTTTCGGGTGGAGTAGTTGGGGTGTTTATTGCGGTGTTAGCAGCTACGGCGGCGTCTTTAGTGTTATGTGCTGGCGTTGGTGTATCCGCATTGGGGCTGAGATCTAGTTCATGACCCAAAGTTCCATGTTGTTCGAGTGGAACTAAGGCTAGAAGTTGGGGAGTGATATGTGCAGTTTCAGGTTTTTGAAGGTAAACCAGGGCGGAGTGGCCCCAACTATTGATAATTGGCCAAAATTCGGTCTGAATTTGAGGATCTAGGTTACGGATAGTCTCGATTTCTCTTGAGATTATATCACATAATTTCTTGAATCCTGATAACTGTGCGGTATCAGCGATCATGATAAGTATTTCTACGGCGCTTTGGCAGGCATCTAGCGCTTGATTGGCGGCAGTTTGATCTGCGTTTGGGGGAAGTTCAGCTATAGCCGTTTTAATACCATCTTCGGCAAGAGCTGCCAGTTCTTGGACTGATTCTAACAAGGCTTGATCGTACATAGTGTTGTGTGGGCTAAGATGCCGCTGTATATCTTTATTATAAGTATAAGTTTTGATTATCTTGTCGTGAGCTAATGTTTTTTGGTGCCAATTATAGTAAAATCCATAAGGTTGTAGGTGGCAAGTGCAACTAATTAATTGCACATAATATGTACTGGTGTGCAGTTAGCAGTCGTCATTTTCTAGGATATGCCGAATATCTGCTAATTTAAATTCTTTGGCTAGTTCGAGTAATGTATTAGCTTGTTCTGGATAACCTGGGGTTTGCACCAGTTCTTTGAGGTATTTTACGGCCTCTATGATGGCCCCTTGCTTTATTATTTTGAGTAATTGGGCGCGGTGCTCTGGATTTATTGAAGCTTCATTATTATGGGATTTTCTAGCTTCATTTTGGTATACGGAATATTTCCACTCTAGGGGTAAATAGGCTTTTAATACCTGGAGGAGTTCTTTGCGTTGCACCGGTTTAGAAAGGTGGGCTAGGCATCCGGCTTCCATGCAGGCAATCCGATCTTCTGCGTAAGCCCGTGCGGTGAGGGCTACTATCTGTTTATTAATAGTCTCCGGACGTTTCAATATGATGCGAGCGGCGGTGAGGCCATCCATATCTGGCATGACTAGATCCATGAATATCATGTCGAAAATTCGGTTTTTAGTAATGTTGATTGCGTCAGGGCCGCTGAAGACCTCGGTAACTTTAAAGCCTAGGGGTTCTAAGAGGCCTTTTACCACATTACAGTTTTCTTCTACGTCATCTACAACGAGAATGTCAAATGAGGTGCTGGTGCCAATATTGGATCGAAATCCTACGATACGATCGTAATTATTCGAGGTAACTTGTGTAATTTGTTTGTTGACTACTGGCACTGGGATGCATACCCTAAAGCAGCTACCGACA
>JXSN01000135.1 GCA_001276605.1 Achromatium sp. WMS2 | reverse complement strand
GCAGTAATTACTGATTTTGTCCACAAAAAATACATTTTGATCGTTCCCATACTCCGGAGTGGGAACTCTTCCGGGGGTGCTCCTGCGTACCCCACTGCATTTTATCGAATATGCATATCGTTCATGCTAAAATACCAGGTGCTCACCCACTAATACTTTGATAACAAAATACATTGCAATATAAAGAAAAATATTCTCCAAAAACTAAAGAAAACTCATGAACTCCACGAAAAATATAGTCCGGATATGTCTTTATTTGGCTTCCAGTCATTATCAAAGTATTAGTGGGTGAGCGCCCTAATACGCGAATCATGATTAAACTCTTGATGAGCCAGATTAATTGGCGGTTCGTCAAATTTGGCACCATTGGTTTCTTGGGAACTGCTGTAAATTTGGTTACGCTAGATCTTGGCCAAAGATATATTTTTGTGCGGATTACATCTCCAGGATTAAAACTTTATCTATCACTGGCCATTGCCATTTGTGTAGCTACAATGCATAATTTTTTATGGAATAGAGTCTGGACTTGGCAAGATAGGCCTAATAGTGGCTTGTTTCGTCAATTTAAGCGCTATGTGGTAGCAAGTACTTTTGGTATAATTGTACAATTGGTACTGACTGGAGTATTAGCTGAATTTCTGCATTACCTAACTGCAAACGCCATTGCCATTATGATTGCGGCTGCATTCAATTTCTTATTAAATGATTTATGGACTTTTGGCGTTAAATTATCCTCAATATCTAATAAATCAGGGACTTGATAATGATACTTTCTAAATTAACAGCTATTTCCCCAGTTGATGGACGCTATGGTGATAAAGTAGCTAGCCTTAGCCCAATTTTTAGTGAGTTTGGTTTGATTTACCACCGAGTTTTTGTAGAAATACGTTGGTTACAAGCTTTAGCAGATAATGAAGATATTACGGAGTTGACCCCTTTTTCTACGGGGGCTAGGCAGTTTCTAGATGCAATCTTGACACAATTTTCTGTGGAAGATGCGCAACAGATAAAAGATATAGAGCGTACCACTAACCATGATGTGAAGGCTGTGGAGTATTTCATCAAGGGTAAGCTAGGTGCTCATTCTGAATTAGCTGCGACCTGCGAATTTGTGCATTTTGCCTGCACCTCTGAAGATATTAACAATCTAGCTTATGCCCTAATGGTAAGAGCTGGCCGCCAACAGGTCTTGTTACCACTGATGGACTCTGTGATCGCGGTGATTCGCAAATTTGCTCATGCATATGCAGATTGTGCCATGTTAGCCCGTACCCATGGGCAACCGGCATCTCCTACCACAGTGGGTAAGGAGTTTGCCAACTTTGGATATAGGTTGGAATTGCAGCGGCGGGCAATAGCAGCTAGTCCTATTCGTGGTAAAATAAATGGTGCTGTGGGTAATTATAATGCCCATTTCTGTGCTTATCCAGAGGTAGATTGGCCAACAGCTGCTAAACAGTTTGTGGAGTCTTTAGGTTTAGAGTGGATGCCTTATAGTACCCAAATTGAGCCGCATGACGCTTTGGCTGAATTATTTCAGGCTATGATACGCTTTAACACCATATTAATTGATTTATGCAGAGATATTTGGGGCTATATTGCCTGGGGTTACTTTAAACAATGTGTTGTGGCAAATGAGGTGGGGTCGTCCACCATGCCACATAAGGTAAATCCAATCGATTTTGAAAATGCTGAAGGTAACTTAGGCTTGGCTAATGCCCTGCTGGATCATTTGGCCCGCACTTTGCCTATTTCTAGGTGGCAGCGCGATCTTACGGATTCCACTGTGTTACGCAATGTAGGTATTGGATTTGCTCATACTGGCATCGCACTACAGTCGCTATTGAAGGGCTTGGGAAAATTAGATGTGGATTTCGAACGCTTGAATATGGACCTAGCGGCCAATATTGAGGTATTAGCGGAGCCGGTGCAGACGGTAATGCGGCGTTATGGAATTGCGAATTCTTATGAAAAATTAAAACAACTGACCCGCGGCCAGCGGCTTTCTAGTTCTGAACTTGCAAATTTTATAGCTAGTCTAGAGGAAATTCCAGAGATAGCTCGGAATAAACTACGAGATCTGACTCCTGAAGCCTACATTGGTAATGCTCCCAACCAAGCTCGGGATTTTTAGTTGGGCGTTTGATCAATAGCAATTGCGATGCAGTTGCGATAGATGGCGTTAAATATCAATGTCTACCCATACTGGACAGTGATCGGAAGGTTTATCCATAGATCGAATATTGTAATCTATGCCAGCTCCGGTGCAGCGCTTTACCAGTGGGTCGGTAGCTAAAATCAGATCCAGACGCAAACCTCGTTTGGGATCGTCTTCGAAGCCACGACTCCGATAGTCAAACCAACTAAATCGATCAGATGGTTTGGGATGCATTAGTCTGAAAGTATCCTGTAATCCCCAAGCCATAAGCTTAGACAGCCAGGCGCGCTCCTCAGGTAAAAATCCGCATGCGCCGGTCTTTAACCAACGTTTGGCATTGTGTTCACCTATACCTACGTCCAGATCCAAAGGCGCGACATTCATATCTCCCATGACTATTACATTGTTATGGGGCTGAAAATTATCTGACAGATACTGGGTTAGCTGGGTATAAAATTCGTATTTATGTGGAAATTTTGTGGGATGGCTACGGTTACCACCCTGGGGAAAGTAAGCACCGATTACGGTCAAAGGCTCATTGGTAAAAGTCATAAATTGGGCTTGCAATAAGCGCCTTTGAGCATCAGATGGGTCTCCGGGAAGCCCTAAATTTAATTTGATCGCTGGTTGTTTGGAACCCAGGGCTACCCCATAGTGCCCCTTCTGTCCATAATAATACGCATGATAACCAAGGTTAGTAAGCATATCCTTGGGAAAATCGGGATCGGCTACCTTGGTTTCTTGTAATGCAATAATATCTGGTTTAAGGTTTGCCGTTATAGCCTCTAATTGGTGAAATCTGGCACGAATGCCGTTTATATTAAATGTTACAATGCGCATGTAAATTTCCGGTGGTAGTAGTTTCGTTGTACATTTGGTGTACTGCACATGTGTTCAGCATCACCCAATTATACGTAATCATTGGCATCAGTATTTCGAATGTATGCTATGATATTTTTACCACAGGTTAACCGATATTAAATTTTTTCCGTAAATACAATTATTAATGTATGAACTGAGACAATGAGGTCTAGAGTAGCTGAATATCCCCAGTGCATTCTATTTTACTGTTTAACTCCTTATATCACAATACTTTCCTATGCTAGGCCCCAGCACATCCAATCTGCTGCAAGTTGTTTCCATCTTACCACTTGATGCAAAGTCGCAACGGTGTCAAAATAGATACAACTTAAAGTAATTGGACATTGCCCTATTGGACCATACCTCTACCTTCGCATGACGTCATTTGTTGCGGTAAAGATAACGGTATGGCACTGGTTACGGTGTGCTATACTTAGAGCCAGTTTGGTAGCGATTTTTTAGTATCAATTTAGCAACAGTGATGCTATATTGTGTCTCAAATGGATAAGTTAGAGCCTGGTTGTCAAACGCACTATAGATACAGGGCCATGTTCAATTAGAATTTAAGCTTTATTCCTGTAATGTTTTAGGAGTTTATATCGAAATGAAACCTATGATTAAATCAGTACTGAGGGTGGGGCTGACGGCACTACCGCTCATAAGTGGGTTGGCGCTAGCTGATGGAATTCCAGGCTACGTAACCGATAGCCAAGGGGTCATCGTCCGTAATAGCTACGGTGAATGTTGGCACACCGACCGATGGCGACCAGAGCTTGCTGTGGTAGGCTGCGACGGCATGGTAGCGGTTGTTGAACCACCACCCCCACCACCGCCTCCACCAGTTTACATTCCGCCTAAGAGATGTGAAGAACACATGACTCTTTCCGATGAGGAAGCCAGATTTGCTTTCAATAAGTCCGGGCTCTCTGCACCGAGCCGAGCCAGATTGAATGACCTTGTGGACCGGGTTAGAAGATTTGATACCGTGGATCGGGTAGTAGTTACTGGTCATGCTGACCGCATAGGTAGTGATAGTTACAACATGAGACTGTCACGTCGGCGCGCCCAAACCGTTAAGGATTACTTGGTTGACCAAAGAATGGCAGACCCCAATGTCATAGAAGTCGATGCTAGGGGCGAGTCTGAACCGGTGGTAGAATGCCATCAAAAATCCAGAAAACGCCTGATTGCATGCTTAGCCCCGAATCGCCGCGTGGTGGTTGACGTTGAAGGCAGTGGTAATTCTTGTGGTAGATAATCATTTTAGGCAGCCAATCCATAATTAAACCTTTGTAGAACTAGAGGTTTGTGAACCGCACTTTAGCTAAGTCTGCCCCTTTACGTCAAAGGGGTGGACGCCTCTGCTCCCGCAGTATTCTTTGTATCTTCCTGCTAATACCAGATGCACATATTCAGCTGGTATTCACAATAGCACCGATAAACTTCGGGCTATAATCTCGACAGAAAATCCATGCTGCGCTTGGCGTGGTTCGACACATCTTGCGGCGCTCCTGCCAAGTTTTGCTTGATAGCAGCGGTGCGTCACATCAATTAATATGCCAAAATTACAGGGCTTTTAATATGGAGCGATGCACGTCAGTTATTGCGCCCTACAGCTCTATTACCATAATTATTAGTATAATGCTGCTGTTTCCGGTGGGAACTGCTACTGCCGATTCTTGGGACAATGGACCTTGGTACCAAGAAAATACAGCTAGACCTAGGCGCTGGAACCAAGGAGACGCAGATTATAATTCCAACCAAGGTAACCTGGGAAACTTGGTATCTGGATTAAGGGATAGCCGGCAGGGTCGAGTGCTGTCCGCGGATACCGTTGATGAAAATGGCCGCCCTGTGCACAGAATTCGTATTTTAAACAATAAGGGTGTGGTAAAAGGTCTGCGTTTTGATGGAGCAACTGGTAGGCAATTACCGCGTTTTCGTAACCGCTTTCCATTTCGGGGCCGGGATCGCCAATGAAACTCTTAATCGTTGAAGATGAAAGTACGTTGCGTACCCAGCTAGCCTTACATCTAAAAAAAGAAGGCTACATAACAGAGGAGGCCAAGGATGGGGAGGAGGGTTTTTATTTAGGCAAGGAATTTCCAATTGACCTGGCTATTGTAGACCTGGGACTACCCAAACTGTCAGGAATCGAGCTCATCCAAAAATTACGTGAACTCGGTCGCAATTTTCCAATCTTGATCCTGACCGCCCGTAGCAATTGGCAAGATAAGGTAGAGGGCCTAGAAGCTGGGGCTGATGACTATCTAGTTAAACCATTCAATATGGCGGAATTATCCGCACGAGTACATGCCTTGTTGCGACGAGCTGCCGGACATGGCCAATCTATTTTGCAATTTGGACCCATAACTATTGATACTCGTTGCCAGGAAGTTAGGGTATCCATGCAAACCGTTGAGTTGACCGCCTATGAATACAGGCTCATAGAATATCTAGCTTTAAATGCAGGCAAAGTAATTTCTAAAACCGAGTTGACTGAGCATCTATATGCCCAAGATTACGAACGCGATAGCAATGTTTTGGAGGTGTTCATTGGCAGGTTGCGCCGCAAACTGGATCCTGAAAACTGCCTACATCCCATCGAAACCCTGCGTGGGCGTGGTTACCGCCTAGTACCTCCTAAACCGAATACACAAGGCATTCCATAAAGCAAAAATACGTTTGTAATTATTTTTAATTCATTGTATTTGATTATTACTAACCCAATTTATATTTATCCATTTTGGAGTATAACAGTTCTTTAGGACCGCAGCCTACAGTTAATTTGCTTACCACCTATCACTTTCATCCGGGAGACTTAAAAGCAGCAAAAATTGATAAACCAAATTTTGGTAGAGGATTACCCATTTCGGCACAGCGCAGAAGTTTTCTCAAACCTCGCTGGAACCATGATAGGCAAGAACGGACCAACTTATTGAAGACCCAGTGTTCAGGATCTTGTTGTTTG
>JXSN01000134.1 GCA_001276605.1 Achromatium sp. WMS2 | reverse complement strand
AATCTTTTGAAACTAGGGGTGCGTTACATCCTATGCATGCTGCGAAAACTTTTAAGGAAACCTTGGGTGAGCAGATAGAGACTTCGGGTACAGAGATGGCCAAATTGGCTTTACAATTAGTCCATAATAAAACTACTCCTTCTAATGTAAAATCATCAGATGATGACGACTAATACCATGATAACCTTGAATTAATATGTCGGTACCAGGCGCCACAGCGGCCATGGCTCCCAGCATGGCTTTGCGGGTATGATCTTCTACCAACTCTTTGGCCTTACGTGTCCGATAAGATAATTCTGCCGCACTTAATTGACTATCTACTAACGAAAAAACTGCGCTATCTCTTAATCTTTCTAGTAATTCTACATCTTCATCCAAAAACTGTTGTAAAGCTACTTTTAACTCTGTAACCTGGGGTGGTATGGGACGTACCACCATCTCCTCCAAGCCATTTGGTAATATGCGCAAGGCCTCTCTGGTACCACCAGATTGTACATTTACCAATTTAACCAGTGCAAAATCAGCAATACGGCGCCTTAGATTGGTTTGAAGCAATTCCAGTTCGGAGGCAGTATAGCGATCGGTTTTATTCAATACTAAGATACAAGGCTTTGCAAGCTGCAATAAATATTGTAATTCATCCCACTGGCTACGACTCAGATCACCATCACACACATAAATAACTATATGGGCACGTTGGGCCTCAGCCTGCGACATTGCATCTAATATTATCCCAACTTCGTTGGTACCAGGCACATCTATCAGAATTAACTCGTCACCAGACTCGGTATGCCAACGATATTCATTTAAAGTGCGTGTAGTACCGCCTCTAGCCCCTATTTGGACCTGAGCTTCTGGTAAAATAGCCTTAATCAGGGATGATTTACCGCTGGATATTTCTCCAAAAAGACTAATATATACAAAACCGGCGTCTCGACGCTGGCGTAACTTGGCCAGTTCTTTACGAGCTAACTCTACATCTACACCAGCTTGCTCGGCTTCAATGACACGTTGCGTTAATTCCGCCTCACTAAGATTGGAGTTAACTGGTTTAACCGCAATCTTGTTGTTACGTGGTATTAAAATACGCCACAATAACCATATCACTCCTAAAGCCAAGCAAAACAATAGGATAGCATAGGCGGCTAAAAACCAAATAGGCGTTTGTCTTAGATAATCCCATACAGTAAATGCTGATTCCGTCAGGTACAAAAAAATTATGAGGAAAAGTAGAGACAATAATCCAACGATAAGTGCTAATAAAAGGCGGATTAATTTAGAAATTTGCATAAATTAGGTTCCTAGTAACCTGTTCAATCAACAACCAATGTTATTACCTGGATTAGTTTCAACTAGAGTGTACCATATGGAAGGTGTAGACCCCATCATCAGAACTTGCTTAGTATACCTTAGTTGCAAGCGGTATATCTGTATTGCATAGCACGGATCGGACTATTGAATATAACGTGCAATGGCAACGTTCATCATATCGCTCCGAGACTTATTGAGAATATGTAGATTTGCAGAATGTATGGTTAGCAATGCAACTTAAAAGTCCAACGATCCCGTTATGGGTACAGCGTTAGCAAAACTAAACCCATGGTCGGTAGTTACGAAAATACTTATCATTAAAGTTTACATAACCAAACTTTGTATATGCTTTAATATATATGTTAAACTACACTAATGAAGCTATACCAAAAATTACTATTTATTAGGTAGTGACGCATATGCAAGAATTTATACTTACCAATCATAGCAAACGCTTTCCAACTGAGTTGGGAATAATCCCAGGGACCATAGTCGCATCTTTAGTCACACTCGTGCTATATCTAATCCTAATAGGATTTTTTCTAAACACCTATGTAGGACAACTGCTAAGTAATCGAGGCTGGACCCCCTATGCTATAATTTTTCTTACAGTATGGTCCTACCTCATATTCCTCTTTAAATCTGCCGTACTAAACTGGCAAAAGCAGTACCTTTTGGTCGGATATATTCCGCGCTACATAACTGGTAAAATTAACAGTGAAAACATTATTGTATTATCACAATATATTAATAAGCAAGTGGATATTGCAGAAAAAGGCAGGATTTTTAATTTTACACAGTACAGTCTACTCTTACAACGCATAAAAAATATTGTCGAAGCCTACATTCATAGACCAGATCCAGAATCAGTGCTCGAAGAACTAAAAATTACCTCAGACCTTGATATGCTAGGATCTGAGGCCAGTTATAGTATGATTAAAGTCTTCATTTGGGCCATTCCAATTTTAGGCTTTATTGGCACGGTGGTAGGCATTGGCGCTGCTGTAAGCAATTTTTCTTCCAGTGTAACCTCCGCTACGGACATAGAAGTAATAAAAAACTCTTTAAGTGGCGTAACCTCAGGGCTAGCTGTAGCCTTTGACACCACACTAGTTTCACTAGTCATGAGTCTGGGCGTGATGTTTGCTTCCAATAGCCTCCAAAAGCGTGAAGAAGCACTATTAGCCAGCATTGATAATTATTGCAAAAATAACATATTACGCAGATTTGAATACATAACAGCTACAGAAACTACCCAAAACAGTTTACCCCTAAAAGTAGATTACGAACTAATCCGATCCCTAACCGAAAGGGAAATTGTCAAATATCGCAGTGAATTAGGCAATTGGGATACTAAGTTATTTAAAATAGGTAAAAATATAACAATTAGTGTATATAAAGCTTGGAAAACAATGCTAAATGAAGCCAGTAGTCTTTGGCAACAACGATTAAATGAAGCCAATAGTCTTTGGCAACAACGATTAAATGAAGCCAATAGTCTTTGGCAACAACGATTAAATGAACTCAACGCCATGTGTTTGCAGCAAACCCATAATATAGATGAAAAAATTCATAAAAGTCAGCAATATCAGCAAAATTTAATCTTGCAAATAGAAGTTAATAAGTCACAAAGAGATGATAACCGGAGGATTTTAACAGAAAGACTTATTGCCTTACAAGAAAAAACAACTGAATTATTGCAAAAGCAAACTGCACAATTGGACCAGATCATAAGATTATCTCAGGGTATTGATACGACCAAACGCAGTTATCTCAGACGCATGTTTACCAAAGATTCAGACTAAAATTATGCGTAACCGACGAACAAAATTTGCTAATCCCATATCATTATTTCCCTTTTTGAGCGTACTATCATGTACCATTGGGACCTTAACCCTAATGATATCTATCGTTACCATCACAGGAATAGCTGGAAGTTCATCATTAGAAACAGAATTGCACCGGATACAACAATTACAGCACCAAATTGCTACGGAGACCGCTAGGCAAACTCAGATGGCAGCATTAGGGAACACCCTAGCTCAGTTGCAATCTGATATTACACAACAAAAAGAGCTTAACCAACAACCAACGATGGAGCAACAAATTGCAACTGTCAAAGATAACATTCGGCGTTTAACACAGGAGCAGTCTGAGCTAGAGCGCTCAATAACGCAAATTAGGTCCCAAATAAACCAACAATTGCAACCCAATCTGATTGATAAACCTAATATGGTTAGAATATTGCCATTTGGAAAGAAAACCGATCAAATACCCTGGTTTGCAGTCTGCGAATCGTCCGAGTCCATATTGTTATACAAAGATGCTACCACCAAGATACGTCTAGATCCACTAAAATTGAGTTATAGCACAGAATATGCAAATTTTCTGAATACTATAGCCAATACTCCGCAAGGCATCCTAATTTTTTTGATCCGTGATAAAGGTGTAGAAACATTTGACTTGGCAGTAACAATAGCCATGAACCGCAATATTAAAGTGGGCAAGCTCCCTTTACCCTGGGACGTACCACTTGATATGCATAATTTTTATCCACAATAATACTGCATATGCTTAAATCTAGACGAATTAGATCTAATACCCAAGATTCAGGCGGTAGCTTCGATTCTTTGCTAGATACGGTGTCTAACGTTGTGGGCATCCTAGTAGTTACTCTAGCTGTTTCACAACTTAGTGCTGATCGAGCGATAGAACGGGTTAAATCTTCTACCGTTAGGCCTAATGTTCAATCATCTATTCGCGACTTGCCAACTGCAAAAAAGTTAAGACAAGATTTAACCGCGCAATACAATAAATTAACCACCAATCCGGTTAGCAGCGAACAATTAACAGCGACAGAACATGCAATTAATAGTTCACAACAAGCATTAAACAGATTAAAACTAGCAAATGCTGACCGGAGCAATGCGTCAGAATTAGATAATGTCATACTCAAGATAAATAATGACGCAGAAAAGAATTTACAACAAGCAATTGATCAACTTAAATCACAACAACAACTTTTACAACAAGAACTAGCCAATATTCAAGAGCAAACTTCCACAAATAGCGACGTGGCGAATAAAACGGCCAACATTCGCTTACCTCAACCTAGAGAAGTGCCATCAAATAGCAGCAGATTATCGTTTTATTGCCAACACGATCGGTTAATCTTTATGGGTAGTAAAATTACTTTATACTCATTAAGTTTGAGAGTCTTTGATTTTAAAGTAGCCCAAAATAACAGTATACACCTTATTTTAAGAGATTTAACTGCTGGTGAAACGGCACGTGATTTAACTGAATCTACATCTTTGTTCCAAACCACTTTAGATCAACATCAACCTACTGGCAATTATGTATACTTTTATGTCTGGCCAAAATGCTTCAGTACCTATTTGCATGCCCGTAATATCGCTGAGATTAGAGGTTATTCAGTAGGTTGGTCCGTTTTTAGTAACTCAGAAGTATTGGCTCTTACCTCTACAAGTAGTAGCTCCACAATTCGTCCGCAACTGGATTAAAATATGCTAACTACCCAACTATGCACATAAGACATACCAAACAATCTTAGGATGTATAAGTTGGATACTCATAAACATATGTTGATAGTTACCATGCTCCAGGGTAAACCGTAGGTACGATTAGTGTAGCGCAACCGCACGCTTTTGATCGTTCCCACCCTCCCGCGTGGGAACGCAGCCGGGGACGCTCCAGCGTCCCCACCCCACCTCCACAAAAAAGCTTGTATTTATACCATGATAGCTTGAAACGGTACGCGATGCGTACCCTACCTGGCTAGCCCGTAGGGCGGGAGAAACGCAGTGGATCCCGCCGCGTGTAGCCTAGCCCGTAGGGTGCAATAACCAACGGGCATTGCACCATATTGCTTTAGGTACGCAATGCGTACTACCTAGCTTGAAACTTGAAACGGTACGCGATGCGTACCCTACCTGGCTAGCCCGTAGGGCGGGAGAAACGCAGTGGATCCCGCCGCGTGTAGCCTAGCCCGTAGGGTGCAATAACCAACGGGCATTGCACCATATTGCTTTAGGTACGCAATGCGTACCCTACCTGGCTACCTGGCTAGCCCGTAGGGCGGGAGAAACGCAGTGGATCCCGCCGCGTGTAGCCTAGCCCGTAGGGTGCAATAACCAACGGGCATTGCACCATATTGCTTTAGGTACGCAATGCGTACCCTACCTGGCTTCCACAAAAAAGCTTGTATTTAGACCAGGATAGTTTAAAATACTCTTTTGATCATTCCCATACTCCACCTAGAAATCCATATAATCCCACCCGGATAACCAGGAATCCACCATGTCTGCACTACGCAAACTATTAACCACTTTACGCCACCAAGCCGCTAATATGCGCGAACAAGGTACTTATTTCGAACAACTAACCTTAATCTACTTACAACATGAACCCTATTACCAAAACTTATACGCACAAGTCTGGACTTATCCAGACTGGGCTAGAACACAAGGCTTAGATGCCCGGGATGTGGGGATTGATCTAGTTGCCCAAACCCGGGGCGATCAAAAATTACACGCCATTCAATGTAAATTTTACGCCGCAGATTATAAATTACAAAAATCTGATATTGATAGCTTTTTTACTGCCTCCGGTAAAACTGATTTTAGCCAACGCCTAATTGTTAGTACCACGGACAATTGGTCAGA
>JXSN01000133.1 GCA_001276605.1 Achromatium sp. WMS2 | reverse complement strand
ATTTGGGGGCCAACTGCTTTAAAATTGTGCTATCCTCTATGAGCAATGGGGCCAAGGTCAAAATAAATGGGGGGCAAACATGGCATCAATCCGACGTTCGCCACTTTTAAGCGTCGGTGCCGAAAATTGGTATTTATCGGACAGTTCGATGCCAGTAAGCGTGGTGAAAGCCTTCGGATCGGTGGCTAAAAATTGGTATATGGGCAAATCGGTCTTCATACTGGGTTATTCTAGCATGAACGATATGCATATCCAATAGTACATTGTGGGGACGCTGGAGCGTCCCCGGTGGCGTTTCTAGGCTGGAGCGTGGGAACTATCAACTTAAAAGGTTATATTGCTACGCTGGAGCACGGGAACGATCAATATGCTAATCGCACCTACGAGCGTGAGAATGATCAATCATGCGTGCTAATATGCTCAGTAGGTGGTTACAAAAAATTCTTGACAAGGTAAAAAGTGGGCTGTAATATTAGGTCGCATGCTTTTTTTGGAGAGATGGCCGAGAGGCCGAAGGCGCTCCCCTGCTAAGGGAGTATGGGGTTAATAGCTCCATCGAGGGTTCGAATCCCTCTCTCTCCGCCACCGATATCTTAAAAGTGGTATCTATTTGGTTGCACTATTAAACCTCGAATTCCTCTAGTAATATCTGGTTAGCTCTATCTCTACGTAGTCATCTTGGTCAATGTTGGTTAGTGGATCCTGCTTCGATATGTTGAACCAGCCGCGGGCTTGAATCGAGATTTTCCAATCATTGTTAAGACGTCGACTAGCCTCTAGGTTGATTGATTTTGAGCCGTTTTTCCAATCAGTAATCATTCCAGCTAGCAATTCGGTAGACTGGGTATCGTTGGCTGTCCAACGTACTCCAATAAATAGATCATTGTTAAATGGAGTGGTGGATCTACGTCCTCTTTGGTCCCAGGCTAGCTCGGCAAGTATGCCTAGGTCGTCGCTGTGCCCTCTAAACCCAACCCAAGTTCGCTCAAAACCTCCAGTTGTGGCAAAATAATTGCCCCCGGTTTGGCCAGTGCGGTAGATACTTTCGAATTTCCACAGCCAATTGCCATGAGAATATTGTGCATCTAGACTGGTTTGGTCTATTATTTCATAGTATGGAATTAACACTGGTTGGGCATTTTTATTTAATCCTAGTCTGAAGCTGGGGTCGCGCCCCGTGCCGTGAAAGTGTGCTAGGCCAACATCCCATTCTTCTATGGTCTTAGACCAGCGTAGCGCGAAATCCACGTGTTGCTTGCCGTTAGCGGCTGCGTATTGGGCTTGACTGGTATCCACTGGTAATAGGGTGCGGAGGCGGCCGGCGCGGCCGGGGAAGGTGCGTTCGCGAAATCCAGGCAGGATAAAAAGTTGCCAATTGCCACTGTCGCGTTCCAGGGCTAGTTTGAGCATGGGTTGGCCTAGCTTATCCTCGCCATCAGGATTTTCTATCATGTCCGTTTGGTTGATAATATCGACTAAATGTAGGGCTTCGGTTACGCCCCAGAATACTTTGTCTAGTCCAAAGCGAATTTCCCAGCCGTCGCCGTATTGCATGTAGAATAGTTCGCGAATGTCGGTATGGGTCCGTTTGGTGTCGCGCAGATCCCAGCGGTAGAAGGGTTTGAAGGTTATTCGTTGATGGCCGTCATCCCATTCTTGCACTATTTCCGGTTCGATGGCTATGGAGAGGTTGTGACCTTCGTGTTGATTGGGATTTTGTGGAGAATTTAGAAACAGGCGGCCTTCGGTGCTGATGGAGCCAGATATGTCTAGGGCTTGAGTGTAATTGGACAATAAAACTATTAGCAGGAATAAGCCATAATGTAGTATGCTGATCATGTTCATGAGAGGCTGTAGAACTGGTACGGCGGGATTAAGCATGGGCTAATCCCGCAACTGAACTTTAGGATGGTATTGAGGCTTTAGGGGTTAGATCGGATGGCCGTTAGCGGGCGCGTTTGAGACTGTTTTGGGTAAAATCGTTTTCTCCTAAACCGGCGTGAAAGTGGTATTCTTTCCAGATGAGTAATGTGCTTTTACCTGTTTGGTGATTTTGCATAAACATTTGCGCAGCGCGCCAGTATTGGCCTAGGTATTGGTTATATCCACTAAACTCGAGGGTTTTGAGTTTGGTCCGTTTGCGATCAAAGTATTCAATGCGCCAGGGGCGGTAGTGTTGTTGATCGATCCATAGATTTTGGTAACTGTATCCGGAATTGGGATCTACGGGATCACGTTGAATTAGGAACATTTTTTGACCGTTTAGGACATCGTCTTGGATGTATCTATAGGTATATTTTTCCACTTCTTGGGAAGCAAGGTCTTCGTAGGCGAATTCTGAGCCCATGAACGGGCCGGATTTGTTTTTGGAGGCTATGCGTTTGACGCGTTTGAGGGCTGGGAGGTAGAGCCATTGGTCGTCGCTGCCACGTTTATGGGAAAAAGTTAGCAGTGCGGTGCCTTTGACATCGCGGGGTTGGTCGAACACTATCAGGGTCTTATCGCCGTCGTTAGCCTGTTCTAGGACGTTAGTGCGCATATCGCGGACGCTTTCCTCGCCGTGGGCGTTGCGTAGGATCATGTTCATTTCAGCTTTGAAGTCATGAAATCCGGTGTCGCGGCGGTCGGCTTCGATGGCTATTTCTAAACCGCGTTGTTCGGGGGTTTGGGCTATAGCCCCGTTGCCGTTGAGGCAACACAGGCTAAGCAGGATTAGGAGTGTGGTTAGGCTTTGGGGCATTGTCGTCTCCAAGTACGAGGAGTAGGGCGGGTAGAAATAGGAAGTCGGCTGCGAGGGCTAGGGTGATGGTGATTGCGGTTAAGGTACCCATGCCGGAGTTCATGGCGAACTTAGACCAGAATAGGCTGGTAAAGCCGCATACTAACACTAGTGAGGTAACCCACATAGCGGTTCCTACAGTGGAAAAGGCGAAGCGTACAGATTCTTCGGTGGTCATGTTTTTTTCGCGTTTAGCGCGCAGGTATTTGCTGAGGAAGTGGATAGTGTCGTCTACAACGATGCCTAGGGAGATGCTGGCAACTATTGAGATGGCGAGGCCTATTTGGCCTACGAGTATGCCCCATAATCCAAATGCTATGCCGATGGGGGCGAGGTTGGGGATTAGGCTGAGTAGGCCTAGTTTCCAGGAGCGTAGGGCTATGATTAGAATGCCAGAGATTAGGATGAGGGCTAGGGTTGAGCCTTGCAACATAGAGCGGATATTTCTATATCCAATATGGGAAAACATGACTGTTGGACTAACACCATCAGCACGGAAATAGCTGGGAGTATTAGCTTTTAGCCAATCTTGGGCACGGGCTTCGATTTGCAGTAATTCATTGGTAGATACGCTTTCCAGGGTTACGGTCATGCGCGAGGCAGATTTTTTGATGTTGATTTGGTTGGTTAGGTCTAGGCCAAAGGGTAATGAAAATTCGTATAATAGCAGGTATTGAGCTGATAATTCACGCTGTTCGGGTAATTTGTACCAAGCCGGGTCGTCACCGTGTAGGTTTTTGTTGAGGCGTTTCATGATGTCGGTGAGGACATTAACGTGTATGACGCGGTTTTGGGTGCGATACCAGTTGGCGAAGTTTTCTAGGTATTGTAGGTATTCAGGGTCGCTTACTCGGCCATCACCGGGAGCGGGTAGGGAGTATTCTATGTGGTAGATTCCGGTTAGGTGGGAGGTGGCGTAATCGGTATCGGCTCGAAATTGGATAGCTGGGTCGAAATATTTAACGAATTCGTCATTTAACTGGTTTAGTGGAATCATAGCGATGAATAGGATAGAGAGGATACCTGTGGTCCAAAATATTGGCCATTTTCTGGTTATGACGAATTCTGCCAATTTACTCATGGCCTGTTGGTTAAAGCTATCATCCTGACTGGGTTTAACCGGTAGTAACATTATCAGGGCGGGCATGAAGCCTATGGATAGGAAAAAGGCAATTACTACTCCGGTTGCGGTCATGTTGCCGAGGTCGCGGAAGGGTGGGGCATCGCTGAAGTTTAGGCTCATAAAGCCAATGGCGGTGGTAAGTGAGGTTAAAAATACGGGTAGTTTATTAACACGTAGGGATCCTAGCATGGCGGTTTGCTTATCTTGACCTTGGCGTAGATTGTGTAAAAAGTTGGCCATTATATGTACGCAGTCGGCTACGGATATCGTCATTATTATTACTAGTACTGAGGTTGTGGGTGGGCTAATTTGGATACCGTACCAGCCGGTCATGCCAGCTGTGCCCAGGATTGTTAAAATGATTACCAGCATGGTGCCGATGGTACTGGCCACGGAGCGTAATGATAGGGCTAGGGTAAAGAGGATAATGCCGAGCATAATGGGGTATAGGGTCATCATGTCGTTTTTGGCGGCCTCTCCAAAGGCATTGTTCATGATCACCATGCCGGTGAGGCGCACCTCTAGATCTGGGTAACGTGTTTGCACCTGTTGGGCTAGATCGCGGCAAAATTCCGTAATTTTTGGTACAATGGTTTCGGCAGCATCTGGTAATTGTACGGTGATATTGACGCCGGTAACCTGGGCTTGGGGGTCTATTAGCCTGTGTACTAGCAGGGGTTCGTTGACGGCAATGGTTTGTACAGCTTGGAGTTGTTGCGGTGTGAGGGTTGTTGGGTCTTCGACTAGGTCGTTAACTGCCAAATCGTCGCCTTCGGCTTTGGTATATTGGAAGTTGGTTATGGAGTCGACTCGTGTGGAATATGGAACTTGCCAACCTTCCGTGGTTAGCCATTTTACGGCACTTAGGGTACGGTTGGTAAAAACCTTGCCGTCCTTGGGTGTGAGTACGAATAGTATGTTATCATCTTTGGTATAAACCCGTTGCAGGGCTTTGAAGGCCATGAGCTGTGGGTTTTCTTTGCTGAAGAACATTTGGTAGTCGCTTTTAACTCCCAAATTTGTTGCTCCAAACATCATTCCAATGATGATAAGTATGCTTAAAATCACTACTGTTACAGGACGTGTAACTATTTGGCGGCTGAAAGTTTCGAACATGGTGGTCAGTTTGGGTATAATCTAGGTGGGTGGGTAGGTGTCATCTATGTTAGCTTATTTTTATTTTAGCATGCAAATTGTTTCCTTTCCAAGGGGACGGTAAGGTGTGGTAAACTTGATAGTGTGTTGCTTGGGTAGTGGTTAAAATATTTTGTATTGCGGGATGAATATGCCTCAGATAGTTGTGTTGTGGACTGATGCCTTATTATTTATATTCCTTATTTTTGGTGTGCTTAGCATTGTGGCGGTACGTAGGGAACCTTACTGGATTGGTCATTGGTACCAGGTGGCAAAAAGTGGGCTGGGTATGGTTACAGGGTTGATTTTGGTCCTGTATCTGGTGGTGGCGTTGTTAGATTCTATGCATTTTAGGCCAGCGTTGGATGTTGGGGCTAGGGGCCAGGGTGGGCCGCGTTATGGTGTTGAAGTGTTGAGTGTGCTGGATTTAGTTTTGGGACCTTTGCGTGTGCAGTCTGAGAGATCGTACTCAGCTCCTTTGGCGGCATATTTGTATAATAAGGAGGTTAAGATTGGTATGGGTGGTGAGGTGCGGCAATTTTATCCGCGGTTACGTTATGGTGGTAATCATTTGGGAGATCCGGAGCAGGAGTTGGTGTGGGATGTGGTGTATAAGACAATTTACGGTGTGATTTATGGCTTGACACTATGGTTTTTAGGTTCGTGGTTATTATTATGGATATTAGCGTATCGCAGTGGTGGGGGGTGGTGGGATCAGTTGCGGTTGGTATTGGCGAATAGGACTGTGTTGCCATGGCGGGCTGTGATTATTGAGATTGGTCTCATCTTGATTTTAGCTGCGGTGGCTACAAATTTAGCTAGGTATTATCATTTATTAGGTACAGATAAGATCGGTGAGGACGTACTGTATCAGGCATTAAAAAGTGTGCGCACTGGAATGTTGATAGGAATATTAACTACTACTGTGATGTTACCAGCAGCATTGGTTTTAGGCTTGATGGCT
>JXSN01000132.1 GCA_001276605.1 Achromatium sp. WMS2 | reverse complement strand
AAAGATACGGGAATAGGTTTGGTACATTAAGTCATAGGTTTGCTGTAAGGACTGTTTGTCCAAATGGAATGAGTAGGCGTCCTTCATCAAAAATTCCCGGGCACGCATTACTCCAAACCGGGGTCGGATTTCATCACGAAATTTGGTTTGTATTTGATAGAAGTTAATCGGCAGTTGCTTGTAACTACGTAGCTCATTGCGAGCTAGATCGGTAATAATTTCTTCGTGGGTGGGACCAAAGCAAAAATCACGCTGTTGGCGATCTTTGAAGCGCAGTAATTCCGGTCCATATTGACCCCAACGTCCAGATTCTTCCCATAATTCAGCCGGTTGTACAGCTGGCATCAGCAGCTCTATGGCCCCGGCGCGATTCATTTCGGCACGCACTATGGCCTCAACTTTGCGCAATACCCTTAATCCTAGTGGTAACCACACGTAGAGTCCACTGGCCAATTTACGAATCATTCCCGAACGCAGCATAAGCTGATGGCTTATAGTTTCACTGTCAGTTGGGGTTTCCCTAAGGGTATGCAGTGGAAAATTAGAGATACGCACGAACTACACCCCACCAGTAGAAAAGTTAATCATTGTACCCCAAACCATTCTGACATCCAGGACTCTGCCAAAATTTGTGCGTCTACAAGATCAGCACTACCTAGTTGACGTTGAATTTCTGTTTTATAGTTTAAAGCCTCGGTACCGCCTATGCGTGCAGCTAGACTAAAGTAAGCGTAGGCAAAAATGAGATTTCTAGGAACACCTATACCTTTGGCGTACATGCCACCAATATTGATTATAGCCCCCGGAATTCTCTTTTTCCCAGCTTCGCGAAACCAGGATAAGGCTTGCTGGTAATCCTTAGTCACTCCAGCACCTTCGTAATACAAGCACCCCAAACCAAATTCAGCCTTGGCATATCCCTGTTTGGCGGCTTGAGTTATCCAGTAGGCAGCCTGGTTAAGATCCTTGGAAACTAGCCTTCCCGTGTAGTATTCACTACCCAGTTGAAATTGGGCTGGGGCATTACCCTGCTCCGCGGCTTGGTTGAACCAAAACAATGCCTGCTGTGGATTTTTGGCTACGGCTAATCCGTTGGCATACAGGATGCCAAGTCCAAATTTCGCAGCAACACTACCCTCAGCCGCGGCTGCTTTCCAGGCCCTGTGGGCATGAGCATAGTTTTCCTGCTTAAACGCAGCATAACCTTCATCAAAACCAGCATACGATGGCGTGGCTAGCCAGATTAGCAGCCATAAACCAATAGTAATGAGATGCATTTTCACCGAAATAGCCCTTACAGGTGCAAGTCTAATAATGAATCTTAATTGCAATCATAGCCAACGCTAGCGTAGCTAACAGGTAATTGCTATAAATAATTTCGTGGTAATAACATTGCGACAATACTTGGTTGCGCATTCTAAGCAATACAAGATTATAGTCACATATTAGTCATTTAGGCACAAAGATTTGGAGTTAAAAACGGCTGAATGGTGGCTAAAATAGCACTATGAACCTTGAAATTACCAGCGACTAAGTTGCCGGTGGTAAAAAATTTGTCGCCACCTGCTAGGTCGGTAACAAAACCTCCAGCTTCTCTAATCAATATAACACCGGCGGCAAAATCCCATGGTGCTAAACCCAATTCCCAAAAGCCATCGGTGCGACCGGCGGCAACATAGGCTAAATCCAGAGATGCGGCTCCAGGACGTCGGATTCCAGAGGTATCTCTCATCAAGGCTGCAAACATCTCTAAATATTGAGTCACAAAAACCTGATCTTTGAACGGAAATCCGGTGCCCAATAAGGCGCCTTCTAAGCTAGGGCGAGTCGAAACCCGTAACCGGTGATCATTCAGTTTGGCACCATCACCCCTACTGGCTGTAAACAATTCGTCCTTAAGTGGGTCGTAAATAACACCATGCTCCAGGCGTCCCTTGTGTTTTAGAGCAATAGAAACAGCAAATTGGGGTACCCCATGCAAATAGTTAGTGGTTCCATCCAATGGATCAATTATCCATTGGTAATCGCTATCAGCCTTATGTAAACCGCTCTCTTCTCCCAGTATACCATGATCTGGATACTTGGAGCGCAATTCGTTGATTATCACCTGCTCAGCCTGTCGATCCACGTCGGTAACAAAATCATTACGACTTTTTTCGTCAACCTTCAGAGTGTCCGTACGGTCATAATAACGCAACAAAACCCTACCCGCGCTGCGGGCAGCTCGAACAGCTATATTAACAATAGGTTGCATAACAAAATCGACTAAATAACTAATTTCATGTATATTGTACAGCTAATGATCCATTTGCTCCAAAATATTCCTAGCTACCAAACGTTGCTGGGTATTACCATCAACTAATACTTCGTACAACAGGGATCTGGCGGCAATATCATCATTTTTTTTGGCGCAATTCTTTGACACGCAATAATTTGGCCTCTACACCAGCCTCTTGGTTACCATCTGCTGCGCCCAAATGTCCTTCTCGCAGTAAAGTTTCCTCAAAATCGGCGGCATCCAGTTCTGCCTCCAACTCGGCATCGGTGAGAGGTTGGTAGCGATCATCATTGGTACCACCCTGCACTGGTGCTGGAAACAATTTAGTGTCTACAGTTTTAGCTGTGGATGATATGGGATTAGTAGCATGATTTGCAATATCTTGAGCTTGCTTTTGAGATTTGGTTTCTGGCACAAAATAATACGAAAAAAATACTCCAGCCTCGAACAATAACCACATTGGAATTGCGAGTAGGGTTTGAGAGAAGGCATCGGGCGGGGTCAAAAACATACCAATTACAAATGTCCCAACTATTACGTAGGAACGTTGTCCAATCAGGGCTTCAGGGGTTATAATTCCCATCCACACTAAAAGTATAGTTGCAATTGGAACTTCAAATGCTATTCCAAAGGCTAAGAATAGGGCCAACACAAAGTCCAGGTATTGGCCTATGTCGGTCATAACTGCAATACCTTGTGGGGCAGTAGCAAGAAAGAAGCTAAAAACTATGGGGAAAACTACGTAATAGGCGAACGCCATACCAACGTAGAACAGAACGGTGCTGGATACCAGTAACGGTACTACCAAACGCCGCTCATTTTGGTATAAACCAGGTGCGATAAAGCCCCATAATTGATACAAAATATAGGGAATAACCAGGGCTACCGCTGCCAACATGGTAAGCTTAAATGGCGCCATGAACGGGCTGGCTACTCCCACTGCCACCATGTTTGAACCAGCTGGCATGCGTGCCATTAACGGGGCGGCGATATAGAGGTATATGGTATTGGAAAATGGTAGCAACACCACTATGGCCACCACCACCGCCAACACCACGCGTAGCAACCGGTCTCGCAGCTCTGTCAGGTGTTCCAGAAGCGTCTTTCCTACATCCTGCAATTCCTCAGGTTCCTTGCCTCCATTCATACCCAGCACGTCCTAGGGTTGCTTGGTATCAGCAACCGGAGCCAGATTGGATTTTTTTGTGGCACTCGGATCACTATCTTTAACTGCGGCGTTATCCAACTTGGTGATATTGGCATCTATGAATGGCTTGTCTAGAGTTTCTTCAATGAGTGTATCTAAGTGCAAACCTGAACTATGCCGCTCCATGATGTTTTTCAGCTCTTCAGCCCGTATTTCCCGTTCTATATCCGCTTGCACCGAGGCTAGCATTCTGCGAGCGCGCCCTATCCACAAGCCCGCGGTACGCGCCACTTTGGGTAGCTGTTCCGGACCAATCACCAACATGGCCACCAGCGCAATCATTAATATTTCACCAAATCCGACTTCGAACACGCATTACATCTCACACTTTAACAATCCTACCCCATACTGGGCCATCGTTAAGTTATTGTTAGTCAACTGCGACCTATATTGCCACCTGGCTCGTTATCGTTAGTTTTGGTAGCTGATCCAGATGTGCCTACGTTATGCTCTTTTTCACCATCATGCATAGCGTTACGGAACCCCTTGATGGCCTCCCCTAAATCCGAACCAAGATTGCGCAGCCTATTGGTACCAAAGAGTAATACTATTATCACCAAGATTACCAACAACTGGAAAAAGCTGATTCCGCCTAGTCCCATACCAAACCCCTCTTTTTTATTTGAATAGCCCAAAGAGAACCAGTAACCGCATGCCTCGCTTAAGTCTACAATATGGTGGGAACAACCGTGGAGAAATATGCAGGAAATACCTTGGAAATTGAACTGTACGCCTAGCGCTAGTCCTAGGCGTGCCCGGGACCGGAGTCGAACCGGTACAGCCTCACGGCCGAGGGATTTTAAGTCCCTTGCGTCTACCTATTTCGCCACCCGGGCAGTTTAATTTTTATACCACAAAAACAACCATAACTTCAAAAACTGGAGGCTGGGACCGGATTTGAACCGGCGTAGACGGCTTTGCAGGCCGCTGCATGGCCACTTTGCTACCCAGCCTATACTAAAAACTAGATTGTAATACCTGCGTCCATCTTTTGCAACAATATAATGTTGGCCTCAACTGCAACTAGTCATTTTCCATTCTAACAGGGTTCAAGAACAAATTAAACCAAAATTTTAAAAGTTGACTAAAATACTGGGTTATTATAAAATAGTCAACACCTAATTACCATGTAAAATAGTAAGCAGATGAATTAAAATAGCCCAAATCAAAGGCAATTTTGGATAATGAAATCAAAATATGGCTATAAAACAGCATTCTATGCATTACAATTAGCGGTTGGAGTAACAATTTAGTGAATATAAAACTGCCTATCTACATGGATTACTCAGCTACCACACCGGTAGACCCTAGAGTTGCCGAGCGCATGTGCACCTATCTTACCAAAGAAGGTGATTTTGGCAACCCCGCATCACGTTCGCATGCTTTCGGTTGGCGTGCCGAAGAATCAGTAGAACAAGCAAGACAAGAGGTTGCCCAACTTGTCGGTGCTGACCCCAAAGAAATTGTTTGGACTTCTGGGGCTACTGAATCAAATAATTTAGCTCTAAAAGGTATAGCTCATTTTTATCGCAAACAAGGTCACCACATAGTTACCAGTAAAACTGAGCACAAAGCTGTTTTAGATACCTGTCGTCAACTAGAGCGTGAAGGTTTTGAAGTTACCTATCTGGATCCAAATCCAGATGGTCTAATTGAATTGGAGCGTATTCAAGCAGCCCTTAAGGACAATACCATTCTGCTGTCTATAATGCACGTTAATAACGAGATAGGCGTTATTCAAGACTTGCCAGCCATAGGCAAATTGACCCGTTCGAAGAATATATTCTTTCACGTAGACGCAGCTCAAAGTGCTGGTAAAGTACCTATCGACGTAGACGCAATGAATATAGATTTACTTTCACTTTCTGCCCATAAAATCTATGGACCTAAGGGTATTGGGGCACTCTATGTGCGACGTAAACCTAAGGTCCGCATAGAGGCCCAAATCCACGGGGGCGGTCATGAACGTGGCATGCGCTCTGGAACTTTGGCAACGCACCAGATCGTTGGTATGGGCGAGGCATTCCGCATTGCCAGACTGGAAATGGATCAAGATAACGCTAAAATTCTCGCACTGCGCCAAAGATTTTGGGCCGGGCTTGCAGATATGGAACAGGTAATCTTAAATGGACATCCAGAGCAAAGGGTTGCTGGCAATCTCAATGTTAGCTTTGCTTTTGTCGAAGGCGAATCCTTAATCATGGCCCTCAAAGACTTAGCCGTATCCTCAGGCTCAGCCTGCACCTCGGCTAGCCTAGAACCTAGCTATGTACTAAGGGCCATAGGACGCGAGGATGAACTAGCACATAGCTCACTGCGCTTTACATTGGGACGTTTTTCCACTCAAGACGAGATAGATTATGCAATCGATCGCATTCGCCAACAGGTTGAAAGATTAAGAAATTTATCCCCATTATGGGATATGTACAAAGACGGAATAGACTTGAAAACAGTGCATTGGATGGCACATTAATATGCCAGCATTGTAAAAATTCTAAAAATGAGTGTAACGATATGTACCTGGTTACCTCCAAAAACTCAAGAATAACACCAAGGTATAACGATCATGGCAT
>JXSN01000131.1 GCA_001276605.1 Achromatium sp. WMS2 | reverse complement strand
TGCAAAGCCACGGCTACCGCAATTGATAGTTTCCTTGTCACTGTTTTGCGCAGGGCAGGGTGAATAAGTTCCAGGCCTTTCCTGACTTCATCCGCCATGTATCCGACCGTTCCCATTTTTTACAAATTCCATTATTCTTTGTACAATTGATTTATTATATACTAAAGTGATAGGTGGTAAGGTTTAAACGGTTACCGTCAGTACTTTATCGAACGTTGTGGTAATAGCTTTATACCAGAAAGAGGCGAAATAATTTTTGACTGTGGTGCTTGCATAGGGGAAACTTCAACCATTTTTAGTGCACTAGTTGGTGAAACCGGTCAAGTGCATATGTTTGATCCTATTCCGTTACATAATCGCTACTGTAGATTACAGGCCGAACTCAATCCGCATTTAAACCAAGTTCTGCACATTAATCAAGTATCTGTAGGGAAATTCAAAGAAACCAAACGCGGTACAATCACAGATTCTGAAGTTATTACTCCGGGCACTACACCAATAGACACATTTGATATAACATCAATCGATGATTATGCTAAAGAGCATAACTTGCAGAAAATTAGCATGATCAAAATGGATATTGAGGGTGCAGAAATGGAAGCTTTAACTGGTGCAGTAAACACACTACGTTATATGCAGCCAAAACTGGCTATATCTACTTACCATAAACCTGAAGATATCTGGGAAATTCCCTTGTTTATCAAGGAACAAAACAGCAATTATAGGTTGTTTTTTGGCCATCATACCCCTATGCAGGAGGAGGCTGTGTATTATGCAATGATCTAGTTGAATTTGGATGCTTGATACAGTTACGACTATTAAATTTATTCCGGAACGAAGAACATAATCGTTTCGTTACAACCTTCCGTGTAATGGCGCAAATAAATTTCATAACCTGAATATACATCCAAAATTATTCGTGGAATCTCGTAAAAGTGTTGCGGTTTGTGATATACTGCGATAGCTAGCTTAGGATGTTCTTGCCTGATGTGCCGGGTACAGCCCCGCAATGCAAATGGTTCGGCTCCTTCTAAGTCAAATTTGATAAAACTTACTGGCTCAGTCACCGCATTATCTAATGCTACAACATTAATTGTTTCGGCTCCATCTTCCGAAATACAACTTGAGGGACCAGCACTTGCATCAAAGCGCAATGATGTATTTTGATCATAAAGTCCCAGCTGATGGTAATGAATTCTCTCAAAAGTACCAAGCTTGATTTTAGCAATCTCTAGATATTGGGCGGATGGTTCAAAGAAATGAATTGCAGCATACTTAGGGCAACGCGAAATAAACTCCAATGAAGTGTAACCGTCAAATCCACCACCATCTACAAAAACCTCACCTGCATTTAACGGGCAAAATGGCTCAAAATATTGAGATTCCGGAGAAAATTTAAAAATAGACATAGCAGATAAGTTTGCATTGATACGAAATTCCAACAACCTATCCAATATCTCCTTTGACTCTTGATCACATAGGCGACCACGCAACCAAATGAAATCCTCGCTGTGAGTTAAGTAGTTTTGTTGGGTGTCAGCAAGCATTTTTATCTGCTGTAGCCTGTTTGGCGCATATCTTGCTAAATCTAGGTATGTGCCGTATAGCTTTATACCTTGTGCTTTCAGATTATTAAGTATTTTTATGGGGCGAGTCGAATATACACAAGATGCAACGACCGAATTAGGATCGACATCTGATATACGTAGTATGGGTTTTCCCATGTAAGTTTTGTTTTCCGTATAATCATCAATGAATCCATCCACATCGATTACCTTGGCCAATGAATCAGCATATTCGTTAATACCATAAATGTAGCGCGTTTGTCGCTTGTTCCCCATGAAGGCTTCACAAAAAGCCAAAGATCCTTTGTAGTAGTCGTTATATTCATTAACCTGAATCAACATATTAATTTTCCTAAATTATCAGCAGCCAAACTTCAGATGCAACTGCCTAATTCTAATTTGATAACATAAAAACCACGTCGCCCATCATATTTATGGGCTTCTTTGCTACTGACAACACTATTTTGTGGCGAAATACTCAAACCATTTTGCATTATGGTCCATGACTAGCTTTAAAAAGTCAAGTGTGATTCAAAATAAACGCATGAACCTATCCCACTATTAATCTTCCTATCCATGTATAAATGATACCCAAGGTAAGAAACGCATTGAAACAGACAGATATACGTCCCCAACGTACCACCAATCTGTGGTATTTCCTTTGTAACCAGGCAAACGCCCGCTCTGCTTGAAAACGTGGTGTGTCGTTCTTTAATGGTCTTCCAGGCGGCTTTTTATCATTCCAGACTCGTTTAGGAATTTGGGGTCGTGTGCCTCGTTTTCGTAAACGCTTCCTTAAATCCTTACTGTCATAGCCTTTATCTGCTGCTAACACTTTAAAGTGCTTTTTTGGCCTTCCAACTTTACCAGTTCGGACTTTTACCGTATCTAATAATGGTTAGGACTTACGCAAAAGCCATTTTAAGTGACGGATTTCTGAGCTGCTGAACAAGATAATCATCCAAGAGACCGTGTTTGAGCTTATTAGGACTTACGCATTGGTGAGATGTAGCTTGCAGCATTGCTAAAATGGTACTCAACAAAATCAAATAGTTAACTTATAGCCTGCTTAAGTCCTATTATTTAAATGGTGCCAAGTTCTCTTGACATAACAATTAGTATTATAATTAATGAATCGGGAAAGTAACAACTCAGCGTATATTTATGATCCTCATGCAGTTGCAAAGCTTAACGCAAATTCTATTAGCGATAAACAGTAATATTTTACGACAAGCATACCACGATATCATGATGATCAAAAACAGCCTGTTATTGGGAATACTGTTCGTGACCACTTGCCACCAGTGTAAAAATAGCGCATGTTTTTGTGTTTTAACTACGTGTAGAAGTACTCTGGATAAAAAATTCGCACTAGTTTTTAGCGATAACCATTTATTAGATAAACGGGTCAAAGTCAAACTTGTTGCTTCCCACAATAACTCCCTAACTTTTTCACCCTTATCAGCACACATAGATCCTACGCTATTTTCCCGATAAACCACAAAAGGTAAATTAATATAACCTAATGTTCCATGCTCAGCAATATGTAAATGCAGCCTATAATCTATCAAATCATAAGCCAAATTCATAAAAAATACTTTATGTTCAGAACGATACAACATAGAACTGTTGGGAAGGAAATTGCATTTTTCTATTAAATACCGTAGATCTATGGTAGTTGGATGTTTGCCAGTAAATATTTTCACTATTGCACCGCTTTCATTGCAACACAAAGCATTAGTATAAACAGCTTGAATATTGTCATTGCCTTCAATTAAGGCTAGTTGTTTTATTAACTTACCTGGCAACCAATAGTCATCACCGTCAAGATTAGCTATGTATTTACCCCTAGCTATATTAAGCAAAAACTTATAATTTTGACCAACACCAAGGTTAGTTTTATGATGAAAATGTCTTATTAATTCTGGGTAGCGCTGCGCTAATTCTGCGATTATAGCTGTTGTGCCATCATTGGAGCTATCGTCGCCAATCAAAATTTCTACTGCAACATCCTTAGCCTGTAGTAAGGCGCTCATTACACAATTATAAATGTACTTTTCTTGATTATATGTTACAATACATATGCTTACAAGTGGATTATCCATTAGTATTCCATAATATTAAAAGTCTAAAAAGCTGTTGTCGCGTATTGCTACCGGAAGCTATTCCCACAACAATTGCTATAATTCCAACAGCAGTTAGCAGGAAAAAGGTATACAATGGTTCATGAGCAGTGATTATGATGTTCCTCATAATACCTAAAAATAACACAATAATAATTGTTGGGATCCAAATATCTGTAAACCACATACGCAGAGTAAATGATGGTATAAATAGCTTTTGTATAAAAAGCGTCTAGAATACTAAAAATAGCAGATTAGCTATAAAATGTACTTTCCCGGTACCTATGGGGCCAAACCAAAGTGCCACGATTATGATAGTAGGAACCAATAAGGTTACAGATATCGAAGTCATGATAGCATGCAAGCGCAGTTTACCGCGAGCGAATTGCAGCATAAATGGTAATATTAGCATGGCTATTGTAGCATTGGTTGCACTGTACCAAAATAATATTGGGGCTGTGGCAGCGGCCAATTTTTCTGATCCACTCCAAACCAACAAAATTGGTTCAGCAAGAATAGCCAAAATTCCACCAAAAGATGCTGAAATTATAGCAACTAACTGACTTACCAGGCGGTAAAGTTCCAAAAAAGCAGTTTCTTCCTTACGCTCAGACAAAATGGTTAACCGTGGTTGTATCACCTGACTTAGCGCTGGTAATACCATTGATGAATTAAACAAAGTGAATGTGGTTGAATAACTGTCGACAAAGATTTAGGGACGGAGCTGTAAGTGCGATCAGCATCGCATAATCACACGCATTGTGTCGCTGTTAATCCAGATTAAGCTTGATGGTTACCCTTGCGCTCATCAAAGAAGAATAGCATAGTTAAAGTGGATAATTCAATATTCATGCGTTTACGCTATGCGAATCGCACCTAGGAGCCCCCGGGGTATAACAGGTTTTGTTGTGGGGACACTGGAGCGCACTCTGTTACGTCCCTACGCCAAAGTATGGAAACGATCAACCATGCATGCGATTGCGCGATGCTAATTGCACCTACGAATGTGGGAACGATCAATTTTAGGTGGCTGTGTTCCCACAAGCACATACCCCTAATAATATTATGTATCAATATGCCATAGGGCGCAAGGTTATGGCTAAAGCTTTGGCCATAACCATCTAGTTTAGGCAATGGATTTTATGGTAGACTAACTCGGTATCCTGGCATATGATTAATGAACTTAGGCAAAATTCGAGTTTTTCCTGTTACCGGAATTAATTTAAATATGACTTGGCTGGCGGTTACTATAGTGTGGGATAATACTGAGTTGTTAAGAAGGTACGTACTAAAATTTTGTCCAAAGGTGTGTCCCGTAACCTGGATCAGTATTGGAGTTATTGCATTAATCTTGTTTTTAGTGTTGTTTAGCAGCTTTGACAATAGTGTTTTGTTAGCTACTCCCCAAACTAAGGCCCAAAATCAAGCTGAGTTATTTGCCCGCAGTCAAAAATTGTTAGAACAAGATACGCAGTTACTATTCAAAAAGGCCAGTGGCCGGTTAAACACCATTTTAGATCCAATCTTTGTCAGCTATCACCGCCGTATTCCAGATTTTGCCACCTGGGCCTTCCAATGGCGTACCAGCTACAATATGTTGCGGCGTGGAGTTATCACTGCCATAACATTACCTCTTACGGATAATCCAGGCCTTCACAATTTTGGCCAGGCTTGGGATGAATTGATTGCGGAAAAGTTTTACGAATTAGTGTTAAAACCTGAAGGTGGTGAATACTCATTACGTGAGGCCCGTAACCAATGGGAGTTAGAGGTATACTCAGACCTAAAGCTTACTATGACTAATGCTGTGTTTACTGCTGCATTACTCCATGGTGAAGATCTGGCGTTATGGTCCTGGCAACCAACTATGGTGCAGGATATTTCGAACAAAGATGCGGCAGCGCTAGCCGAGGCAATAGGGGCGGTGACCAATCCGATAAAAATTCATGCGGTACGTCCGATACTGACTCGCTTAACCTTACGTCCCCCGGTGGCGGCTACTATGACCCTTATTGGAGAAGGTTTTAGCGGTTATGGTGATTTTGGTCTATTTGGTAGCCTAACCGTATTTACAGCTACAATCGCTGGTTTTTTGAGTCTTGATTATCTAATAAGTCGCATTGATGCTGCCGTAAGTCAACAATATTTAGAGGTTGAGATCCATCAAGCAGTTGATGCTGAATACGACCGAATCCGTCAAAGTTGGTTAAACAACATGGAACCACAAATTAATGCACAAATGCTAAGTACTAGCAATATGCTAAAAAGAATATTTTGGCAAAATCCATGAGGCTGAAATTTGCCGAAGGTGCTGGTTACTGTCAATTGATGTGGTGAAAATCTCTAATAAGTTTATTTACCTTTGGACTTGAGGTATTATGACTCACTATTTCGACAACAAGAGCGTAATTTTT
>JXSN01000014.1 GCA_001276605.1 Achromatium sp. WMS2 | reverse complement strand
TCGCAATGCCCGTATTCAACGTAATCACGTTGGTTGCGCCTTTTTGGTATGGGTTCGGCTTAAACATTTTGCGGTTCAGACAGGTAAAACGGTTTATAAGCTCAAACACGGTCTCTTGGATGATTATCTTGTTCAGCAGCTCAGAAATCCGTCACTTAAAATGGCTTTTGCGTAAGTCCTATCCCAATTATTTTTGCGGGCGGGGACGTCCACGCTCCCAATTTTGCGGGCATTGCACCAATAACTCATCCCTGGCTTCTGGATTCCGGCAATCCATGCCGGAATGACGTATAAACAATCTCCATCTGTGGAGAAGGGTAGAGGTGAGGTCTATGGAGATGGCACTTGGAGTGTGGGCGTCCCGCCCGCAACAGTGGGAAAGCTGACGGGCGCAATCCCATTGGCTCGACCCGATCCTGGCTGGTAGCGTTTTACTAGAAATTCTAATAACTCTAATAAATAAATCTATCCAGAATCAGCACCTGGCTTAAATACTATCGATAATTTGCCAAGTTATTGTTTCACCAGCACGCAGAGGAATCACTTTTTGATCTCCAAAGGCATAGGACATTGGCACCTGCCAGGGTTGTTTTACCAAGGTTATTCGCTGCTGGTTTCTGGGCAAACCATAAAAATCAGGCCCGTAATGTGCGGCAAAACCCTCTAATTTATCTAAAGCCCCCGCTTTCTCGAATACCTCCGTGTATGACTCTATAGCCACTGGCGCACTAAAACAGCCAGCGCACCCACAACTAGATTCTTTAGCAACAACTGCATGTGGGGCACTGTCCGTACCTAAAAAGAATTTTGGATTACCACTGATAGCAGCTTGAACCAGGGCGTGCCTATGCTGTTCGCGTTTTAATATAGGTAAACAGTAAAAATGTGGTCTAATTCCTCCGGCTAGCATGGCATTGCGGTTATAGAGTAAGTGGTGCACCGTAATGGTAGCTGCTATGTTAGCTGGAGTATCCAAAATAAATTGTACAGCCTCCTGAGTGGTAATGTGTTCTACGACTATTTTCAGGCCTGGAAATCGTTGGGTAATAGGTAGCAAATATTCATTAATAAAAATAGCTTCACGATCAAATATATCCGCGGTGCTAGAGGCGGTTTCAGCATGAACTAATAGCGGCATACCCAAATGTTCTAGCTTAGCTAATACATGGTATATGGAATTTAGGTTGCTAACTCCAAAGGCGGAGTTGGTCGTGGCACCCGCCGGATAAAGCTTAACTCCATAAATCAGACCAGTGGTAGCAGCGGTGATAATTTCTTGAACAGTAATAATATCAGTAAGATATAGAACCATAAGAGGTTCAAATGGCAACCCCGCGGGTAAGGCAGCTAGGATTTGTTGACGATAATAGAGTACTTGCTTGGTATTTACTAATGGCGGCTTGAGATTGGGCATAATGATAGCCCGGGCAAAGCGGCTGGCACTATGGATTAATACACTTTGGAGATAGGCGCCGTCTCGTAGGTGTAGGTGCCAATCATCAGGTTGAGTTAACGTTAAGGATTTTGGCTCGGATGAGTTTGGTGATACATGCATAATTAAAATTTATGTATAAGTTAAATTGCATAGGAAATACTGAATATCGTATTTAATAAAATTCTAATATAGTGGCATCAATAGATACAGCATTGGGGCTTAAGAACTGATGTGATACAGTTGGTAGCCTCAAGTAAGCTTGGTACATAGCGGCAACTAGTTTATATTAATAGAGTTATCTTTAAATCTTTGGAGTTGGATCATGAAAAAGCTCGTCGTAGCAGCAGCGCTAGCCAGTGTTTTAGGTACTATGCCAGCAGTGGCATGGTGGGGTGGTGGTCCTTGGGGCGGTGGCCCCTGGGGCGGCGGCCCTGGTGGTTGGGGCCCAAGTGGTAGCAACTGGGCTGACGACATGGATGGTAACGGTTGGGGAGATTTCTCCATGAATATGAGCGGCGGTGGCCGTGGCCGTGGTTGGAATCGTTATAACAGGTATTACTCTCCAGGTTGGGGTGGTCCATATTATGGGGCTCCATATGGTTATGGACCTGGCCCGGGTTATGGTTATCCAGGCTACCCTTATGCAGCTCCTCCAGCACCACCAGCCCCCGCTGCGGTGCCCCCAGTTCAAAATGAACCTGCTAAATAAGCCTCAAGGCGAACAACTAGCCTAAACAACTTTTTAGTTAAAGTCCCGCGGCCGGTGCTATAACTTAGCACTGGCCGCGAGTACTTCTAGACCACTATAAACCAGCCACCTTCTAACACTACAGACCTACTGGATCTGGCTCCAACTGCTTAATTACAAACTGATCAACCGCCCAGCCACCCAGCAAAGCTCCAGAAACTACCAAAATAGCGTGAACCATAGAAGCACGTGCTTGATTATCACGTATGGCTGTAGCAGCGGCCACCTGCTCCCCAAACACAGCCCCGGCATTTCGTGCTTGCTGCATAGCGGGGCTCATCATGTGTACTACAGGTGCGGTAAGTGAGCCTCCAATCAGGAAATCAGCTAGGAATACACCACCTATTACTCCAGCCGAAATAAGTAGAATGCGATTTAGAGTCATGGTTGGACCAGTGTCAGGTGCTACCGCATCCTTGGCCATGCTGGTAAGGGGGAGGCAGAAGAAAATGGCAGCTATTATCAGCTTTCGCATGGATAAACCTCATTTTATTAAAGTAAATTAGTTTTTAGCGCGATAGATCGTGGCGGTCAAGTATCACTATTAACAGTATAAAATGTCAAGCTGTGAACAGTAACCATTAGATACACGATGGAATGTTTATGACTAGTGGCTTGGGTGCGGAATGATTATATGGCGGCCAGATTGGTCGTCAGTACCGGTGTAGCCTAAAACGGCAAAATTCAGGTGATCTTGTGATACCTAAGAATTTTGGTAGAAAGTTTATTTATCAAAAACTTGGGTAACAACCTGGATAACTGATTTTAAAAATGAGTCACCAGGGAACTCAAAATAAATATGGCGACCAATATTCAAAAGATTCCCCATTTTTAGTTCAAACGAACTTTACTAAATTAATCAGTTGGTTACTAGCTGCACATGTGGTGCCAGAAAAAAAATAAAAATTTACTTGCTTTTTATTTAGTACCCAACTACAATTTACACCGTCACATGCATATGGGGCGAAAAATCCTTAACCTCCTAAGGTTTGCTTTCCTTGATATGTCACGATTAATGCGAGGTGGAGCAGTCTGGCAGCTCGTCGGGCTCATAACCCGAAGGTCGTAGGTTCAAATCCTGCCCTCGCTACCGCGTTATTTACGATTGGGCTTGTCAAGTTAACTTGGCAGGCTTTATTTATTTGTGGAGACTGCCTAAACCCTTGTGCTCCCAATTCATTAGGTCACTAATGGATATACCCAATGCCAGATAGCGTGTTGCTTGTAATCAGTGCCGTCCTTGTAAATAACTTCGTATTAGTCCGATCTCTAGGTCTATGCCCATTTATGGGGGTATCCCGTAAGTTGGAGACCGCTATCGGCATGGGATTTGCCACAACCTTCGTTTTAACCCTCTCCGCATTTTGCACTTACCTGGTAAACAGTTACTTGCTTGAGCCTTTAGGCATTGAGTATCTGAGGATTATCGCATTTATTTTAGTTATTGCTGCTACTGTGCAATTAACCGAAATAATTATGCATAAAACTAGCCCGGTGCTGTACCAAGTATTGGGTATATTTTTACCTCTAATAACTGCAAATTGTGCGGTTTTGGGAGTAGCGCTAATTAATTTCCAGGCCCAACGCAATCTACTAGATGCGGTTCTGTATGGTTTTGGAGCAGCCTTGGGGTTCTCATTGGTTCTTATCCTGTTCGCCGCCATGCGCGAACGCATAGATGTAGCTGATGTCCCCGCACCATTTCGTGGCAACGCCATAGCATTGATAACCGCAGGCCTAATGTCCTTAGCGTTTATGGGATTTACCGGCCTAGTTCCACTATGATTTTTACCCCGTTAGATCAGTAAAGGTTTACGCGTCGTGTTAGCAGCTATAGTGGTTTTGGCTACTTTGGCCGCAGTAGCTGGCTTAATCTTAGGTTATGTAAGTTTGCGGTTTAAGGTGGAAGGCAATCCAATTGCCGAACAAATAGACGTTATACTACCACAAACTCAATGCGGTCAATGCGGATATCCAGGGTGTAAGCCTTATGCACAGGCTGTTGCGTCTGGGGAAGCTGATATAAACAAGTGTGTACCAGGTGGTACCACTGTAGTCATCGCCTTGGCTGATTTGTTAGGACGCAAACCCAAAGCACCGGCTATAGATAAAAAAGCACCTGAACGCGCTATTATTGAGGAAACTGAATGCATTGGCTGTACTTTATGTATTCAGGCCTGTCCTGTTGACGCCATTGTGGGTGCTCCAAAGCATTTACACCAAGTTTTGGCCAGCGAGTGTACGGGATGTGCTCTATGTTTGCCCCCGTGTCCCGTAGAATGTATAACTATGATACCAATTGTTGATCCTTTGAATACTTGGCGTTGGCCGCTACCAAATCCTTAAACATCAATATCTTATTTTCTGATCTAACATCTTATCAAATATTTTTGCCGTGAGTTTGTAAAATGGTATTGTCAAATAATGGTCACCGTAACCTAGAACGCAGCATAGTGTTGGCCTCCAATAATCCGGGTAAAATTAGAGAAATAAATGCGTTACTTGCAGCCCAAACGGTAAAAGTTTTGCCACAAGAAGAATTTGGAGTACCTGAAGTTGAAGAAACTGGCCTCAGTTTTGTAGAAAACGCACTGATTAAGGCCCGTAACGCATCTTTGCACACTGGATTACCAGCTTTAGCCGACGACTCAGGGATAGAAGTCGACGCCCTAGGAGGTGAACCTGGGATTTACTCAGCACGATATGCGGGAGTGGGAGCCACCGATGAGGCTAATTTGCTCAAGTTATTGGAAGACATGGCTGAAGTTCCAGAAGCTAAAAGGCAGGCCAGATTTCAGTGCATATTGGTGTATATGAAGCATGCCAAGGATCCAACACCGATCATTTGCCAGGGTACCTGGGAGGGTAGGTTATTAACTAAATCAGCAGGAAAACATGGTTTTGGTTATGATCCAATATTTTGGGTACCAACACATCATTGCGCTTCAGCGGAATTGGATCCTGAGGTTAAAAACCAGCTTAGCCACAGGCGTCAAGCCCTAGACAAGTTTGTTACCGCTTTTAGCGCAATTAAGGGTTAAACTTGCAGAACCAAATTTAATCTACGTTGAATTCATTGCCATAAGCTGGATATCCAAGATCTTTTTCGGAGCTTGGCGTTGGCCCCAGAACTCAAAAAATGCGTAGTATACTGTTTATCACTTTCCATGATGTGATTGGTAAGCCAGGCCTTTAAAAAGTACATTAATTCAAAACTGATACTTGATTTTCCATCTTTAATCTTTTGGGATAAATCTTTGACACTCAGCATCAATTCTTCGTGTTGTTTTTTATGCTCTTCATAGTCTGGATATCCCAAGATACGCATCAAGCTCTCTTCAACCGCAAAATGAATCCGGGTATATTCCCTAAGCTGAACCATGATCTGCGATACTACTTCGTGACTACGGCGTTCCTGCATAGCATCATGCAGATTATTTATCATATTAATCAAAACTTTATGTTGTTCGTCTAATTCTTCTACGCCGACGCTTATTTCTTCAGACCATTTAAGGAATGGCGCCATCGGTCGCCTCCATATGCTAAGGTGTTTATTAGGAAGTTTGATGTTTATTCGGCTGTGATTACCAAAAGCTTATATTCCATGAACTTTTTTTGAATGTGGTCTGAGCACCTGCTTTGATGAAATGTTCAGTATATTGCTTATCAGTTTCCATGATGTGTTTTACTAACCAATTCTTTAGAAAATACTGTAATTCTACTCCAACCGCCAACTTACCCTCATCGAGCTTTTGAGAGAGAGCAATAATGTTATCCATGAGATCTTGATGCAGCTCTTTGTGTTCATCATAGCCCGGATAATTCAAAACCCGCATTAAACTTTCCTCTACGGAAAAATGAATGCGTGAATAATCTATCAATTTCCCAAGTATCTCCTTGGCAACCTCTAAACTCCGCCGTTGTTCCACAGCCTCGTTGATTGAATTCAGTAAATTGATAAGCACCTTGTGTTGTTCGTCTATTTCCTGAATTCCAACACTAATATCCTGGGTCCATGTAACTAAGTTTGCCACCTTTAAATTCCTCAACAAAATATATCATACACAGCTGTTTTACTCTGAAATATATTATTTTTCAAGTTGTTTTATTGTAAAAGTCATATTAGATAAATCGCCTATTACATAGGTAGAGGATGCTTTACCAACTCCACCGACAGTTCCTGGATTGATTAAAATTGTGTGACCATTATGTAAATTTGGTAATAACTCCTGAATTGCTTGATGGCTATGTCCAGAGCATACTAAATCCCAATCACCAGTACTGGCCATAGCAACAGCGTAATGTGGATAATGGACTAAAAATATGCGCTTACCAGCCAAGGTTATATCGGCATCCATTCCGTAATATGTTATTAACCCATGGGATTTTTCAGCTAATTTTCCCAAAGTGTAAAGATCACCTGTATTATTGCCATGGATAAGATGTATTGGCAATTGGTGTTTGATGAGACAATTCAGGGTACTTGGAGCTACCAGATCACCGCAATGCAAAACTGCCTCAGCACCCTCGGCTTTGGCCGCAGTTACAGCCGCGTCCAACAACAAACTGTGATCGTGACTATCAGATAAAATACAAATTTTCATAGGCACCGCTTTAGTAAAAATTGAAGGTATGATCCAAAGTATAGCCTAAATCAGTATTAAGTTAAGCAACCAATGGCTAATATGCCATTGCAAAAAAATATGCTTATCTATATAATATCCCTATACACAACATATTCCACTGTGTTTGCTAGTAATAACCAACAAGAAAATTCGTTGCTCTATCCAACTAAAAAATCTGGAATGGGTCTAGATTAAAACAGCACGAAGTCCCAAACATGGGTAATGAAATAAGGTTTAATTGTGGTACCTAGGCAAAATATCCATAGCGCATTATTGCCTAATGCTAGACTTTAAGTGTATAAACTATTTAGTACTATCTAAATTGAAAGTTAAGCCTAAGGCATAACCAACAAAGGTAGGTCGACGTTTGATGATGTGAACACCCTGCAGCACAACGGAGAACTTGATTCGTATGAACATTAACCGCATGATTTATTTGCTTATTTTAATGGTATCGCTAGCAATACCTACCGGTAGTCCGCTAGCAACTGGTGGCGACGCCGCCACTGTTTTGGGCCTAGACAATGTGGATCCGGTGCTAGGCGAGGCATTAACGGGTGGTTACCTAGCAGCTAAAGAGGCCGACACCCTACACCCATTGAGTGAAGTAAACAAAGCCCAAGCCGCAGCCGCTCAGCCTCCCAAGCGCACCCGCGATCCCTTAATGCAAATGGTAGCTGTAGGTTTGGGGGCAGCAGCTGGGATGTTAACCTTAAATTATTTTAGTGGGGGTACTGTTTCCAGTAGCAGCTTTTACGGCTTTACCACCATGATGTTTGGAGGTATGTTGGGGGATTACGCTTACCGCAAATATTATGCCCCACCTGCTCCAATAGTACCGGCGGGCGTGGCACATAGAGTCAGTCCCAACCCATAGCAGTCGTAAAGTTTCAAATAGATTAATTCTATACGTAGAAGCCTCCCGCCCCCCTTGGGGCGGAAACGTTTGGGGGTGTAGTACTCGAACAGTGTTAAAACCACCACCAACCCTCGGTTTTTGATTTATCACCGTGGTACTGGATATACAAAACTAGAGGGATAAGACTCCAAAAATTTAGCATATTTAGAATCCACATGCTAGCATTTACCAAGTAAACAGTAAGCCAACCTGCCCATAATGCTAAAGCGGCTACAGCTGGCAAGATTTCCAGTGCTGTGCGCATTTTCCAAAATACGAAACTTAGCACCAACAACGCTATTGGAATCACGATTATTGCCAAATTGGCTAGTATTCCGTAGCTAGTTTGCACTTGGGTTATTAGTCCGAACATGGGATGCGGATCGTAAATAAACACATTGGCACGTTCGGCTAAAAACTGAGACGGCGTCAGATGCCAAGGGCCGTCTTGGACAAATATTTGCTCAATGTCAAAATATTGATGTTCGATGTTGACATATATTAATAGAAAACCAGCGATAATTCCCTGCACGCGCGCCAAAGTAGTCACAATAGGCACCTGAAAAAACTCAGGATGGGCTAATTTGTGCAGAATCAATTGCATAATGCGATTCATAACCACTGGTACGAAGACTATGAATAAAAAATTAGATAATATAGTTACTAATGTTTGCATTGTAGGTAATGGATCATATAAATTCTATAACTACAGGCCAACTCTAAAAGTTGGAGTAACACCGCCGATAAAATTAGTTATATAAAAAACCATTGCCAACATACCTATCACTGCCAAAGATACTACCAGAGTAAAACCAGCACTTTTTTCAACTGGAGTTTTTAATAACACAGGTAGCCCAGTGTATAACACATAAATTCCACATAATCCCAAAAGAGTTCCAATTCTAACTCCAGGAATAATGTGCATACTACCAATAATCAACAGCGGATATATGGAAAAAGCAATCAATTTTAAAGACCTAGCATCATCAGCCTCTGAGTCGAAGCTGCTAGCAATGAGTTTAATAACCAAAGCCCCAACCACTATGGTACCAACGTAGCCGGCGATAAGCAAGAAACTAGCTACCACCCCAGATATTGTTGATAGGCGCACAGGATCTATCATATCCCTAGTTTTTATCCCAATAATGACGGCACCAATAAAAAAGGTACTAATATTCAATATGATAGCTGGTATGATGCGTATCAGGAGGTACTTAATTACACCCTGTAAGTCCTGAGAATTTTCCTCCTTCTGAATCCTAGCCCATTCATTAGCAGGATTCACAAACAAATCTAAAGTACGATCAATAAAATCATTATTCATATGCACACCCCTGGGTAAACAGTAATCACATACTAAAATTCTGGAATCAAGTTAAACGCATTGCTTATATACGCATTCATTAATCCAACAGGCACCGTTGTCAGATTATGCAATCAGATTTAATATAGCATCCTGATGATTAGGGATACGGCTGCGCGCCCGTCCTCTATGCACCATTCAATATTTTACATGATAAAAGATTTTGCTAGCGAATACGTTACCAAACCAGCTCTAATTTACATCAAGCCTCAATTAAAGTATAAAATGAAGGGCCGCATCTTTACTATAATAAATTAATATTGTAAGCCATTTAGCCATCCCCTGGACTATGAGTTACCCCCGTGAATCCTGACTATGAAGAATTTATCGGTTTTGACCTAGGACATGCTGAAACCGCCGTTACCCTAGCCAAATTTGGTGCCAATACCGAACCTGCTCCCCTAGAAATTACTGGATTAACTGTCATTCCGACCGCAGTCGGGGTAGATGATAGTGGTAATATCAAATTGGGTGAAAAAGCCCTAACTCTCGTTGCTGAATCCAAAGCCAAAGCTTACATAGCTTTTAAAAGCCAAAATTTAACTGACCTCAAGGTGCGCGAGCCAATACGCCTGTTTGCCCAAGGTATAATCCAGCATTTAGTGGATGGCAACAAGATTCAGGGAGGGCACCGCAGCTTGACCTTAGTCGGATGTCCATCGGGTTGGTCACCAAATATACGTGAAAACTATACTAAATTGTTGCAAAGTGCTGGTATTACTAATATCAAGATTATACCTGAATCGAGAGCAGCGTTTATTCAAGCGCGTGAATCCCAGGAAATTAGACTATCTGATACTACATTAGCAGGCAAAGTATTGATAGTTGATATTGGATCCTCCACTACAGATTTTACCGCGGTAATAAATTTTCGAGAATATCCCTTTGACTTTGGTAACGTTGACCTAGGCGCTGGCTTGATTGACGAGCTAATCCTAGAACGGCAACTAGAAGAACAATCAAATAAAGTTGCATTAAAGCTTGCATTCTCAACTAAACCCATCTACAGATTAGGTTGTTTACTCAAATGCCGACGTGCAAAAGAACAATACTTTACGCAACAAGCCAATGGTGAAACTGAGATCCAAATAGATGAAATTTACAAATTACCCGGCACTAGAGAATTGTTTAGTATCGAATTAAATACAAGTTTTATGGATGCTATTTTATCCCAACCTCTAACCAAGCTAGGGGACCGGGGTTGGATTGATGCCTATCGTGAATGTTTGTTAGAAACCAAACAGCGCCTAGAACGTGAACAAGTGACGCCTGAATTATTATTAATGACAGGCGGTGCGTCGCGGATGAGATTTACCCAGGATATTGCTAAAGAAATTTTTCCACAAACTCAATTAGCAGTTGGAACGCAACCCCAATTTGCCATTGCCAAAGGACTGGCTTGGGCCGGGCGCATCGATCATAAAATGACCTTGTTTCGAGCCGAAGTAGATAATCTAGCTCCTACGATTAATACAATCTTGAGAAATGCCATAGACGGTATTTATGAACCAGTGGCTGAAGTATTAGTAAATTCCATAAATAGTATAACTATAAACAGTTTTAATGCCTGGCGCGAATGCAAAATTGGCACATTATTGGAACTTGAAAAATCTATCGAGCGTGATATTATAAATTTCGTCAGAAGTGATGAATTTACAAATAAAATAAGCGATATAATTCAAAAATGGTTAATGCGCTCCGTTATGGTAGAAATTGATGCAACTACTAGGCCTTTGTGTGAACAACATAAAATTCCAGCCAGTTCCCTAAGTCTGCTCAATAGTTACAACCGGATAAGCGTCGGCACCGACTATAGATTTAGCAATGCTACTTCGATGATCCTCAATGCTATTGGTGCTATCGTAGCCATAATTGGTGGGATTATAATGGCCATGATCAGCGGCGGAGCCGGCGTAGCCCTAATCTCCAGTGGTCCCATTGGTTTGATAATCGGTTTTATAATCGGCGTAATTGGAGTGGCAATGGGTTGGGACCGAGTTGAGGGGGTGGTAAAATCCAAAGTGTTGCCTTGCATTACTCGTAAAGTACTTACGGAGGTACGGGTGCAAAATAAGATTGCGGAACAAAGACCTAAACTATATATGGATATAATTGAAAATTTGCGATCTGCTAATATAGGTGAGCAAATAATTACTGAGGCTAGTAAAGGTATTACCGCAAACCTCCACACCGCTGCCGACTCACTAATCATGGTATTAAGGTAGACGCATTAAATTTTTATAAATACCATATTACTAGTTAATAACCGCCGTATATCTTATACTATTCACGCCACGAAAGCATTTCCATTATGAATAAAATTTCTGATATTAGCAACACCGAATTATGGCTATTAGAGTCCACATTGAAAGAACGTTATGGTAAAAAAATTGATATTGAACCAGGCGAAGCCGAGATTCGTCTGAATCCGGCAGATCGTGAATTGACAATGTGTCCAGTTCTATATTGGCGTGTGGATAATTGCAATTTTGTGGTGTTTAAAACTGGTGATAATTTGTATCGTTGTCAATTTTTTTATCGCCTATTTCAACAATATAGCACTGGGCGTTATGAGTATGACAACCTAACTGAGTGCTTGGTAGATTTACTACAGGTACAAGCCGACTACGAAGCCCAAGAGCGTGGCGAGATAAAGTTGAAACGCCGCCGTTAACTACCGATATTAGTATATATTGATCATACTCAGATAGGGTGACAATCCCCTAAAACAAAAACCATGTTTGTGGTATTGTTATTATTTGTGTGCGGATGCAGGAGAGTCACTGGCTGCGTTCCCACGTAGGAGCGTGGGAACAATCAAGTTGTGCGACTACTCTGTACTAATCACACCTACGAGCGTGGGAACGATCAACTTAGGTGGATTTGGCTATATCGCTATGCTTAGGAGCCACTAAGGTTATAACCGAATCTTTGTTAATGGTAATATTCACCAAAAATGAACTTGATTTTTGCCGCTGAATATTCTATCCTAAAAATCAGCATGAAACTTAATCAACAGGAAAGGGTTATGAAAAAGTTAGCTAGTGGTTTATTACTAGGTTTAGCCGCACTGTCAAATTTATCTTATGCAGAGCCTTTGACCATGCAGTCGATAGGTATCAGCGATCGACATTCCACCTGTATAAGCAAGGCCAAACGGGGCATGCGGGCAGCTAACCTTGCCAACATAGAACATCTGAACGATTACTATGTGTTTGGTAGTGACTCCCCATATTATGCCGGGATCTTGTGTCGTGCTGACGTTGGGCTGGTGTTTTTAACCGTCAGCGGTCCCAATTCCTCAGAACGCAGCAATATACTTAGACGCTTGGCCAATCAGTATTAAACAAACCAATGAAGTTCGGTTTTTTGAATGAACGTCAAGCTTAACCTAAGTTGACTCCAATAAATCCGTGCGATTATGCTTCGCTAATTGCACCCATGATAGTGGGAACGATCGACTTTTTGGTGGGGACGCTGGAGCGTACCCGGCTGCGTTCCCACGCGGGAGCATTGGAACAGTCAAAAGGTGTGCTAGTTGGTACACATCGCAGCTATGTGGTAAGTAGTTGCGGTAGCATAGACGTCAACACGTCTTCATCTAAATACTACATGGAGTTGGTAGTATTGGTATCCTATCTAAGTCTTATCCGCTGGTATGAATTTACCGTAATCCATCAGTCTTTGATAGCGCTCGTCTAAAAGTTGTTTTAAGTCTAAATTAGTTAGCTTATCCAGCGTATCGAGTAAAAACTGTTTGACGCTCTTGGCTATGGCCTCAATGTCACGATGAGCACCGCCTAGAGGTTCAGGTATTACGGTGTCAATTAACTCTAGTTCCTTAAGCTTGTTCGAAGTAATGGCCATGGCCTCCGCCGCTTGAGGTGCTTTATCAGCACTTTTCCACAGAATGGACGCGCAACCTTCAGGTGAGATTACTGAATAGGTACTGTATTGGAGCATGGCTATTCTGTCACCAACTCCGATAGCTAGAGCACCTCCGGAGCCACCTTCGCCTATCACTAGGCAAATAATTGGCGTTTTTAAACCCGACATTTCTAGAAGATTACGCGCAATAGCCTCGCTTTGCCCCCGTTCTTCAGCAACCACGCCCGGATACGCCCCTGGGGTGTCAATAAAAGTTATGATTGGCAAACGAAATCTTGAGGCTAATTGCATTAAACGCAGTGCCTTGCGATAACCCTCTGGTCGCGGCATTCCAAAATTGCGGGCTAATTTATCTTTAATGTCGCGGCCCTTTTGGTGCCCAATAATCATAACCGGCTGGCCTTCGAGCTTGGCTAAACCACCAACTATGGCCTGATCATCAGAAAATGCTCTATCACCATGCAACTCATTAAAATTGGTAAAAATGCGTTTAATATAGTCCAGGGTGTATGGACGTTGCGCGTGGCGCGAAATTTGAGATATTTGCCAAGGGGTTAGGCTAGCAAAAATGGTTTCAGTAAGAGAACGGCTTTTGCTTTCTAAACGCTGAATTTCATCTTGGATATTGAGTTCATTATCATGGCCAACCAGCTTTAATTCCTCTATTTTAGCCACTAGTTCAGCGATAGGTTGCTCAAAATCTAAAAAATTTGTATCCATGCTTGAGTCTCAATAAAAAATTGTGTATATATATTGCAATAAAACTTAAAGTCCATGTCTAGGCTAGCGCTTTTGGTTGGTAGGTCTATTTTTGGTAGGACTTGCTGCTTGCCATCTGGGGATCAAATGTTGCTTACCATTACCAATTAGATCAGTACGCCCCATGGCATGTAAAGCCTCGCGCAACAATGGCCAATTTTGTGGATCATGATAGCGCAAAAATGCCTTGTGTAAACGGCGTTGTTTAGAATTTTTTACAACGTAGACGGTTGGAGATTGCTGTGATCCCAAGGGCAATAATGGGTTACGTTGGCTGTGATACATGGTAGTTGCCAACGATAGTGGTGTAGGCAGAAAGGTTTGTACTTGATCTAAACGTAAATTATGGTATTTTAGCCATAAAGCCAGATTTAGCATGTCTAAATCCGTAGTTCCAGGATGGGCGGCAATAAAATATGGGATTAAATATTGTTCTTTACCAGCAGCTTGCGAGTATTTTGAAAACATTGCTTTGAATTGAGCATAAGCGCTGATATTGGGTTTAAGCATATGTGATAATGGACCAGTTTCAGTATGTTCTGGTGCTATCTTTAAGTATCCACCTACGTGATGACTAGACAATTCAGCTATATATTGGGGATCTTCTAGGGCTAAATCATAGCGAACACCAGAGCCGATCAGAATCTTTTTAACTCCAGGTAAATTACGCGCGGCTTGGTATAAGGCAATGAGTGGATGCTGATCGGTATCCAGACGTGGGCATATTTGGGGATAAACACAGGACCAGCGTTTACAAACGGCAGCTATTCGTGGCTCTTTGCAGGCCATGCGGTACATATTGGCGGTAGGTCCACCTAAATCTGAGATTACTCCTGTAAAGCCGGTTTGATGATCGCGAATTTCCTGGATTTCCTGAAGTATAGATTGTTGGGAACGACTTTGGATGATGCGGCCTTCGTGTTCCGTAATTGAGCAAAAACTACAGCCTCCAAAGCAGCCACGCATTATGGTAATGGAATTTTGGATCATTTCCCAGGCGGGGATGCGGGTGGCGGCGTAGCTAGGGTGAGGTTTTCTAGCATATGGTAAGTTATAGACGTAATCTAACTCAGATGTAGTGAGGGGCAGGGGCGGTGGATTAATCCATAGATCTTTGTCGCCGTGGGCTTGGACTAGAGCCTTGGCATTGCCTGGATTGGATTCTAGGTGGAGAATTCTGGAGGCGTGAGCATAAAGCCTTTGGTCAACCCGTACCTGTTCGTAGCTGGGTATGCGGATTACCGAATATCCGGGGTGCGCTTTTATTGGGGAACGTGCTTGATCTGGGTCGGTGCCGTCTTGTTCTTGCCATTGGCTGCTGGGGCGCCAGTTTTTGGATACTATAAATGCGGTACCGCGGATATCTTGCACTTCAGAAACAGGGGTTTTAGCTGCTAATCTGTGCGTAAGTTCTATTAAGGCGCGTTCAGCATTTCCATACAATAAGATATCAGCCTTGCTGTCTAGTAATATGGATCTGCGCACGGTATCTGACCAATAATCATAGTGGGCTACACGTCTTAGACTAGCTTCAATCCCACCGATTATGATGGTTGAGTTAGGGTATGCCTCACGACAGCGCTGTGAATATACGATTACGGCTCGATCTGGTCTGTTGCCAGCTATGCCATTAGGAGTGTAAGCATCATCTGAACGGATACGGCGGTCGGCGGTGTAGTGATTGACCATTGAGTCCATGTTTCCAGCCGTAATGCCGAAATATAGGTTGGGTGGTCCCAAGATTTTAAAGGCTAGTGCTGATTGCCAAGCTGGTTGACTAATGATACCTACCCTAAATCCTTGGGCTTCCAAGAGTCTACCTATTAGGGCCATGCCAAAGCTTGGGTGATCGATGTAGGCATCGCCAGTTATTAGGATAATATCGCAGGAGTCCCAACCCAAATTTTCCATTTCTTGGGAAGTAAGCGGCAGGAATGGGGCTATACCAAAACGTTTAGCCCAGTAGGGTCGATATTTGTGAATAAGTTTAGGGAAGTTATTGGTTGCTGTGAGCCAATTAGCAACTGAGTCTGTTGCTGTGGGAGCGGGTGGTTTAGCTGGCATATGCAGGTGCTGAGTTTAACTGTGATTGATTTAAGCTAGAGCGCAAATACTAACACCATCCATAATTTTGGTAGCCAAATCAAATGAATATCACAAATATAGTCGATTTTTATATGGTTGCAGCGGGGATAAACAATTGTGCCCCTCACTGGGAGGGGCAAACGCAGGCCAGGGTCATTCTGGTTATGAGAATTACTATGTGATTTGCTAAGTTATAGCCAAGTATAGTAATTACGTCGGTTGAATATCAATGTGCAGCAGCTGGAGCTGGTACTTTGGCAGCTTGATCTTGAACTTTGGTGACTGCTTGATCCACAGTTTTCTTTAAATCTAAATTTTTGTAGCCCCAATCTACAGCTAAGATACCTAGGGCTACGGTCATAGCGGTGAGTACCCGGTTGGCGGCCATTGGGCCTTCCCACATGGAGCTGCTGGAGGTGACGAAAGGTATGGCTTCGATTCCGCCGGTGACTAGGTTGAACAGTAGTGCTCCGCCAACGGCACCTGCTGCTAAATAGTAGTGGTAATTTTCGTCAGTAACCGCTCCTGAAGGTGCGGCAGCCTGGGAACTAAATGGCATAACATACAATAGCATAGCTAAGAGTACTGCAAATTTTTTATTCATATACATCTCCTGAAGGCTGGAACATGTCGCATATGTCAGTAGCGCTTTAATTGAGCTGGCAGTGTACCAGTTTATCATTGCTGGTGCGTTACATGGCTAATAATAAATTTCATGGGTGCTTGACGCTTGGCAGGCGCGGTCTTACAAAATCAAAATAGCCACTATATTATGCGAGTATTTGGTCATATAGTCAATAACTTTTGTCTAATGTTAATATGGTTTTCTTTTGTTAGCTATAAATAAACAATGTATCTAGTTGATATTTAGGACATGTTGCGATGTAATGTTGTTATGATTATGTTTAGGTGGGGATGCGGGAGCATTTCCGGCGGTTGTCCATGCTTAGAGTATGGGAACGTTCAGGATAGGTTGTTGTGATAACTCAGGAACGCAATGCGCGTTGACTCACAGTAGTAGCATTCTTTACAGTCTGTTGCTTGCGCTGCTATTTTACCAGTAGCTCTGTTCTTGATACTGGGATTAGCGCCTCTGGGTGTTTTTTTGTATAATGACTTACTATGTAGAACATAGTAGCTATATGCCAATTATCGATACGCAACCAGTTCAATTAATGCGTTTTAAATGGTATATGAAAACAATCTTACGTGATAAAACTAACTTTGATATTTTAGAGGGGTTTTTATAGGCCCTGTTAAAACAAAACATTACCATCAAAGAACTTTTAAAGATAGGACTTACGCAGTAAGTATGCTAACAATTTGATTTTATTGAGCATAATTTAAACAATGCCTCAAGCTACATAACACCAATGCGTAAGTCCTATCGCTTTGAAGATATAGTCAAGGTTATCTGGATCAGTGGATATACTTGCTTAAAAATTCCGCAGTATTGCCAGAGTTTGATGCCCCCATATCGATCAAGCACGTGCTCAATTAACGTTGTTGCAAATGCAGCCGGAAGAACGTAATCACTATCAACGCTATATACACGAGTTGGCAGTAGAGCGTGATATTATTGCGGATATGGAATTAAAAGGCAAAGGAGCAGGCTTGGCTGAAGGTCGGAAAATAGGATTAGCTGAAGTTAAAATTAAAGGGCAGGCTGTGCTCCCTAAACGTCAGCTGACTAAAAAATTTGGTCTACTTGCGGAGGAAATTACTAATAAAATTATCGGTGCAATCCCGGAGCAGTTGGAAATTTGGGTGGAGGCAATATTTGAGGTAAATTGTATTGAGCAGTTACTTAACCATAGAAACAACAAGCCCATTGAGGTGCCATGGCCGTTGGTTATTGCGCTCTTTTTTTGTGGATTAACTGCTATCTTGAGAATTTGCGCACGTTTATTGCATGAAGCTGACGGTCGGATTCGAACCGACGACCTGCTGATTACAAATCAGCTGCTCTGCCTGCTGAGCTACACCAGCAAAAAAGGTAAGCTTGAAGTTTGGACTATCAGATTACTTCTTACCCAGCACCTAATAGGTCGAGTTAGGCCACGACGGATTTATTATATCATTAAGGCTAACCTCTATGACACAGCTTTTTCTATTATCCATATCGTAACAGAAGGTGATAACAAAGTAAAGTCCTATCCTATGGCATGCTGACATATAGTATTTATGTTAATCATGCTTAATCCAGATCGGTAGTCACGCTACAGGCATCTAAGAATTTGGATGATACCGTCAGTTGGCAGTATCATCCATTTAGATTACCACTAAGTAGCGCAAAAGACAAAATTAAACGGATTTGCCGCAGCAATGCTTGTATTTTTTACCAGAACCACAGGGGCAGGGTTCATTGCGACCGACTTTACGTTCAGGACGCACAAATGGCTTTGTCGGCTCAGCTATTTCTGCGTCAGGTTCAGGAATATCGTTGGTGAAACTAGTATACTCCATATGTTTAAATTCAAAGACCTGATTATTGGTACTTGCCAAATCTGAAACATGCACATCCTCAGGCATTTGGACGCGTATACTGGATAATGTTTTGATGACCTCATATTTAATGTCTTCCAGCATTTGCGAAAACATCTCAAAGGCCTCGCGCTTGTACTCCTGTTTGGGATTTTTCTGCGCATACCCACGTAAATGAATACCCTGCCGCAAATAATCCATGGCTGCCAGATGTTCCTTCCAAAAGGTATCTAATACTTGTAACATCACCCCCTTTTCAAAGTGGCGTATTACCTCATTACCAGCCTGGGCCTCTTTGACTGCATAATCATCTAACAGGGCACGTAGAATTTTATTGCGCAATGTGGCCTCGTACAGTGTATGATCCTGTTCTAACCAGTGCCGAATTGGCCAATCACCACTGAAATTATTATGCAAGGCCTCCTCTAGGCCCGCTAGATCCCATTGTTCTGCTAATGAATCAGGTGGTATATATCTATTGATAATATTGTTTACCACATCTTCACGCATAATGCTAATGGTCTCGGAAATATCCTTGACATCCATCAACTCGTTGCGTTGTTGATATACCACTTTCCGTTGATCGTTGGCAATATCATCGTATTCTAGCAACTGCTTGCGAATGTCAAAGTTGCGGCCTTCGACTTTGCGCTGGGCATTTTCGATAGCACGGCTAACCCAAGGATGCTCAATAGCTTCACCCTTTTCCATACCCATACGTTGCATGAAACCTGCAACTTTATCTGAGGCAAAAATGCGCATCAAATTGTCTTCTAATGACAGGTAAAATCTTGATGACCCAGGATCCCCTTGACGTCCTGAACGCCCACGTAATTGATTATCAATGCGACGTGATTCATGGCGTTCTGTGCCTATTACATGTAAGCCTCCGGCCTGAATAACCTGTTGTTGACGGTTTTTCCAACCTACTTTATGCTCATCGATGGTTAGGGAACTAGCTTCAGGGTCTAGTTCGGCCAATTCTGCCTCTAGATTACCGCCTAATACGATATCGGTACCACGCCCTGCCATATTAGTGGCAATAGTAACTGCACTGGGCCGTCCGGCCTCGGCAATAATTTTAGCCTCCCGCTCATGTTGTTTGGCATTTAACACTTGATGTGCAATCTTGGCCTTGGTGAGCATGCTGGATACTTGTTCTGAAACCTCGATCGATGCCGTACCTACCAAAGTTGGTTGCCCACGTTGTACGCAGTCTTTTACGTCCTCCAAAATAGCTTGGAATTTTTCGGCCTGGCTAAGATAAACTAAGTCGCCCATATCCTTACGGATCATTGGTTTATGGGTGGGAATAACCACAACTTCAAGGTTGTAGATTTCTTGAAACTCGTAGGCCTCGGTATCAGCGGTACCAGTCATACCAGCAAGTCGTGGATAGAGTCGGAATAAATTTTGAAAGGTAATCGAGGCTAAGGTTTGGTTTTCGTTTTGAATTGGAACCTTTTCCTTGGCCTCGACAGCCTGATGTAGGCCTTCTGACCAGCGCCGACCGGGCATGGTGCGACCTGTAAATTCATCAACGATGATGATTGCGCCGGCATTAACGATGTAATCTACATTGCTTTAAAATAACACGTGCGCACGTAGTGCAGCGTAGGCATGGTGCATAAGCATGATATTGGAGGGGGCATACAGGCTTTCAGAGGCACCGAGCAGTCCCATTTCC
>JXSN01000130.1 GCA_001276605.1 Achromatium sp. WMS2 | reverse complement strand
GAATGAAATGATTTCGGCTACGGCTACGTTGGGTAGGAGAATGCTGCGGCGACCTGCTGGGATTAGGACGCCGCGGATGCCTACGGCGCTGAATAGTTCTTTGGCACTTTTCATGTTTGGGCATTAACTTCGGTTGCGGCAAGTACGGCGTAGATATAGTTTGGGAGTTCGGCTTTTGGGTAGGGTTTCCTCTACGTTGGCTAGGGGTATGGTAAACAGGGTTGTGCCAACTCGCACTTGCAAGGCGGAAATAATCGCTAGGGTTAGTGGAATTTTTAAACGAAATTTAGTCCCGATGCCAACTTCGCTATCTATTTCTATGGATCCATTAAGTTTTTCGATATTTTTGCGTACCACATCCATACCTACGCCACGCCCTGAGGTATTGGTAATCGCCGCAGCAGTGGAAAATCCCGGTTGCATGATTAAACGCATTATTTCCTGTTTATTCATGCGTTCCAGTTCTTTTGCGGTTATCATACCTTTTTCTAAAGCCTTGTTAGCTACTTTTGCAGGATCGATACCTTTGCCATCATCCGTGATCTTTATGACTATATGGTTACTTTCATGGTAGGCATCGAGTTCTAAGGTTCCAACCTCTGGCTTGCCTAGACTTTTACGTTCGGAAACGGTTTCAAATCCATGATCTACAGCATTGCGGATAATGTGAATTAGGGGATCGGAGACTTCCTCAATGATCATTTTATCCAGTTCAGTGTCTTCACCGTGGATTTCTAGGTTTACTTTTTTGCTAGAGTGGCGTACCAGGTCGTGGACTAGGCGTGGGTAACGATTAAACAATTGGGCAATGGGTAACATGCGTACCTTCATTACCCCTTCTTGTAATTCGTTGGCCGTACGGCTTAAGGCCACTATAGCTTCACTATAGCGATAAGATATTCCCCGTAGAGTCTTGGAGCGATGCGGATCTATACCTATTGCTTCTAATTCTCTGTGGAGCCGAACCATTTCGTTGTGAATTTGATTAAAATATGATCTGTGAACTATTAGCTCACCAACTTGGTTCATTAGGGTATCAATTTTATCGGCATCAACCCTTATGCTACGCTTTAGTACTCGGTCTACGGTTGCGGTTGCCGCAGATTGACTAGTAACTGCTCCGGATCCGGATGCGCCAGGTTCCGGTTTCTGGTATGGTGGTGGTTCATCTTCACCAATTAATTCTTCTTTTTGGGAAGCAGGTGCAGAGCGATGTACGGCAACTGGCGTTGGGTCTACGTCCCCTTTGGCAGGAGGTGGGGTTATTGGTGGTTGGGTTTGTTCCCTGCTGATTGGGGTGTCGTCCTCTACTATGTCGGTTAGCTCTTCAAAGACGAGATCAATCTCAGAATCGGCGTCCGTAGGCGTTGCCGCTGGGATATGCTCTAAAGCCGCACTTAGTTGTCCCAGTAACGCATTATCTGTTTTTGACGCTGGTTGTGGCGGTCGTGTCGAGGCAACGGCCGTCATGGGTGCTTTGGGTGCAGGATGATCAGCCACACTTGGTTGTGGTATTTCATCTTGATCTACACCCACATCTAAGAGGAAACCAGAGTCTAGCTGGGGAAATCTATCGATTAGCTTTTTAACATAATTATTTACAAGATTCCAGTCTTGATTGTCCCCACTTAGATAGCTGTATAGGGTATGAATCCATTTATCATAAATTTCAATCAGGAAATCGTAGCCCATGTAATTGGCGGACGATTTCAATTTTTCTAAGCTATTTACGCAATCAAGAATTAACGGGCCTGGTTCCGCATGCCCCATAGCCTCCGTGGAAAGGGTGTGTAGAATCTTTAGCTCATCCGTAAGCTGTCCCAAAAAGATGCTGAACAGTTCCTGATCTAATTCTTCCTCATAATTTTCAGATTCATTAATATTTTCGGATTCAGCAACAGGAGCTGGTTCTGGAGCAGGAGGTGAAATGTCTTGTGTAGCTTCAGGACTAATGGCTGTAGCGGCTGGCAATTCTTCGGATTTGGAGATTGATTGCTGGGTAACAACGGTTGTGGGAGCAGCATGCGTGGAGGTGGGGGGTGTTGTGTGACGGCCTTCGATATAGTCTATAATTGCTGATACAAGGTCAGCTACCTCTAGGTGCTCTTCCTCAGTGCTTTCGACTTCGCGCATGAGACGACCCAGACGATCCTTAACTTGGATGAGGATGTCAGTCATGCCCGAACTGTATTTGAGGGTACCATTCCTAAGCAGGTCTAGTAGATTTTCGGCACTATGAGCCAAAGTAGAAGTTTGTTTTAACCCAATAAATTGTGCAGCGCCTTTGATGGTATGGATATTACGAAATATACCATTTAATAACTCAACATTTTTGGGATCAGCATCTATTTTAAGGAGTCCTGCCTCCATCTCTTCTAGGTGTTCTACCGCCTCTGCTACAAAATCCGGGATCAATGAAGTATCAATATCACTCATAAGTCACCTAAGTATGACGGTAGTATTATAAAGAGTTGAATAAGTTGCGAAGTTGGAGTTGGGTTAGTGTATGGTCGTATTTTTAAAACAACGAAAAAGATCAGAGACGCTGTGGACTATGGTCTGCAACCAATGACGACTGTACGCAGTATAGCAGTTATTAATCTTTAGGGGATGCTACCTATCAAGGCGACAATTTCCTCGGTTTGGTGCTTATTTAGTAGACCTAAACCGCCAAGATTTAGAGCTTGTTGGCGAAACTTTTCCTCTTCCCTGTTGGATAAAAATAAAATTTTGGCTTTGGGGTCATGGTGTAGTATGTTGCTGGCTGCGGTTAGGCCGTCCATGTCTCCCATGGTAATATCCATAGTCACTAAATCTGGATTGAGATCTTTATACAGGGTTAGGGAATCGGCTCCACTTTTAGCCTCGCCAACAATTTGGTAACCATGCGCCACCAGAGTTCTAGTGATGAGTTTGCGCATCATTGAGGAATCGTCAACTATTAGAACGCGTTTTATCATTGTACCTCTCTTTTACTATAATCGCGGCATTAAAGTCTAAATGTGGTAGCCAATCGCAACTTAATGTTCTTGTTGGCTTGACATAACAGTACGACTAACGTTCGTTGGCTTAGGAGACGCGGTTTCCAGATTTTGATTTTTTTGCTGAAGGAGGGCCTATATCCTTAAGCTTACGCATTTCTTCCATGAGTAATATGCGATTAAAGTTGAGCAAAATCAATAAGTGTTTCCCGGTATTGCATACCCCAGTGATATATTGGTTTTCTAAGCCGGAAACGATAATATCGGGCGGTGGTTCCACATCGTTCTCATCTATCTTCAACACTTCAGTTACTAGATCAACGATAAATCCTGTGGTACGTTTGTCGATGGTTAGGATCAAGATCCAATCTTTATTTGAAGTTTTAGCACGTTGTTTATCCCGCATGTTGAGGCGACGCCTCAAATCGATGACTGGTATTATGTTACCGCGTAAGTTGATTACACCTTCAACAAAATCTGGAGCATTGGGTACACGTGTAATCTCGATGGAGCGTATGATTTCTTGCACCATCAGAATGTCAACTCCGAACAATTCCCCACCTAACATGAAGCCGACTAGTTGTTTGAGTTGTTCTCTTTCGTCTTGGGCAAGTTTGTCGGATGCATAGTATTCTGCCATAGCACATCCTGCAAGTTATGTTGGATGTGCTGTGTGCCTTAGCACATCCTAAAATGTGTCTGTTAAACTCTAAGTTGCAAATTACAACCCAGCGTACGTACTGGGCTGCTGATTGCAACCCAGGTTACTCAACTCAATATACCCCACGTTCTAAGCTTGCTTGGAGGCTTTGCCAACATCTCTCAGACGGAATCTTTCTATCTGGTCCGTCAAGTGTTCAGACAGGGTTTTTAATTCACCAGTGATAGCTACCACGCCGCCTGCGCGTTCGGCAGTTTGCTTGGCACCTTCGGCGCTAGCTTCAGCCATGTTACGCACTTGCTGCAAAAATTCCGTTTGTTCTTTGGTCATGGTATCCATCTCTACCGTTCGGGATAAGATGGCATGCATCTTTTCACCAATTTCGCTGGTACCATGATTGGCTTCCATGAGCAAACTGGTAATGCGATCAGTTAACTGCACCATATTATTGAGTGCTTTTTCCGCTTCCTGACGCCGCTTACCTTGTTCACCCGCGATACCTGCAATTTGCCCAGCCAGTTGGTTAAGATTGCGCATTAAGTCTCGAACTTGGGTGGTACTACCAGAGATCTGCACAGCAGTTTTAGCAATGGACTCAATGGCCTGCATATTACTGCGTCCGCCTTCATCGATTTTGATTAGGGCTTTTTTGAGATTCATCAGTTAGCTTGTTACCTTCAGCTACGCGGTTGCTGGAGTCTTTGATCAGTTGGGTAATCTGCTTGGCGGCCTCGGAGGAACGTTGTGCCAATTTTCCTACTTCATCTGCTACCACAGCAAAGCCTTTACCATGGGCTCCGGCTCTGGCCGCTTCGATAGCGGCGTTAAGTGCCAATAGATTAGTCTGCTCAGCAATTTCGGTAATTACTCCAATTATTTCTGAAATCTGTTCGGAAGATTCAGCGATCGCGCGCATACCTTCTACGGTGGAGGCTACGGAGCGCCGTCCTTCTTGGGCTGCGGTAAGGGAGATGGTTCCCTGTTCAGTAGCTAACGCCACAGCGCGGTTCATTTCGTCCACAGCTTGAACCATTTGCTCAGTGGATTTGGTAACACTAATTACCATCTCGCCTTGTTGTTGGGCAATGCTGACGACTTTAGCGCCGGTTTCGCCCATGGTTCCAACGCGCTCAATGGTAGCAACAGCTTCGTTAGCCTGATCGGCGGCGATCTCACCTACATCACCCATAACCCGGACCAAGGATTCTACAGTTCTATTTGAAGCTGCTGCGGCTTCTTTTTGGGCCGTGGCAGAGTGTGCTACTTTAGAGGCATTTTCACCCATTTTAATAACCAGGCTGGAGGTTAACACGGCCTGCTGTACTTCATTTTCAGCCCGTTGTTTGTTAGCAGAAGCACGTTGCGCCATGTCAACGGCGCCGGTTGCTACTTTGCGTACTCCTTCATGCATAATCGTAAAGGTATCATGCACCACCTGTAACATTGCATTCAAAGCCAGTCCCATGACGCCAATTTCATCTTTCGCAGATACAGTAACCGTATGGGTCAGATCGCGTTCGGTAGAAATCTTGCGAATAGAATCGGAAATATTCAAGATCGGCTTAGCTACCGCCCCTGCTACTAATAACGCCGTAAGAATAACTGCTACGATGATGATAACCGCCAATAGTAGCATCTGATTCTGGAAATTAGTAATGGGCCTATTCGCCTCCGACTCGTCGAACTTGGCAATATTGGTCCATTCGAAATTAAAGCCCTGTTTCTTTAAACCGGTTTGCGTATAGGCTACAATCACCGGAATATTCCTATAATCGGGGGCGTATACAACTCCAGTTTTGCCGGCAAAGCTGGCATTGACGGCTACGGTGTCTAGCTTCCTTACTAGTATGGAGTTAGGATCAAAGCGTGATTCGGTACGCATTAGGAGATCTTGGCCTACGAGGAAGGTTTCGCCGGATTCTCCTAAACCAGTACGGTCGGTCATGATTTCGTTCAACTGGTTGGTGGAGAGTCGCACGGCCACAATGAATTCGATCTTGCCGTTCTTATCTAGGATAGGTTCGGCGGCAAACATGGATGGGGCGTTGTTTGCAGGCCGGTAGTTGCTAAAATCTTCGAAATCGATGGTTTGGCTATTTACTACGCGGTTGATCAGTCTACCTAAGCCGGTGTCATTGAATTTGCCATTGATGATGTTGGTGTTGTGGTCAGGGCCGCGTTTGGCGCTGTAGAAAATTTTACCATCGGCTCCTATAAGGTAGATATCTTCATATCCGTAGGTCTGGATGTATTTTTGCATGAAGTCTTCATCAGCGTCGAGGGTGCTATTAACGGATTGTATGGCTTGATTGCTGGTGAGGAGTTCTTCCATATTGGCGGTGGTTAGTACGCCCCAGTTTAGTCCTGGTATGGATATGGGTTGGTGTACTATTAGTTCTAGTAACCCAGTGGAGCCTAGGCTTACATCGTAGCCGGTTTCTGCTTTTTCTAGGGTGTTACGAGCGGTTTTGTGGGTA
>JXSN01000129.1 GCA_001276605.1 Achromatium sp. WMS2 | reverse complement strand
TGGTCAATATTATTGAATACGGATTTCAAGCACCAACTGTAGAGCAACGTATCGATATTATAATCAATTTATTACCAAATAGTTTGAAATTCACCTTCAAAGATACCGGTATACCATTTAATCCACTAGACGAAATAGATTTGCCAGATCTCTTCAGTGACGATGCGGAAAGAGAAGGCGGTGGTTTTGGATTCTTCCTGGTACGTGAATTAGTTGATAACATAGAGTATCAACGCCAGGGTAATGAGAACATTCTCACCATAATACGCAATATACCTGCAAACAAAGACTAGGCATAAGAATTATACACCTAAAATTTCAGAACCATCTGCTCAATAACTAATACATGGATATTAAATATATTATACATAAAAATACGTAATATAGTAGTATCTAAATAACCACAGACCTTAACCATACGGAGTAATTTGATGGCTATTGACATTAGACTGGCTAATAATAGCAGCACTAAAACTGCTACCCTGATTTTAGATGGACAATTAGACGCAGTAGGATCTCCTATCTTGGAAAGAAGCGTCAATAAAATCATGACCCCAGAAATAGAAACAGTAATCCTCGATCTTACCGATTTAAGCTTCATTTCTAGCGCCGGATTGCGAATGTTTGCCAAAATGAAAAAACTTATGAAAAACCGCGGTGGTCGTTTTTTATTTGTTAACGCCCAACCCCAGGTACGCAAAGTGTTTGATATCGTCAAGGCCGTAAAAGTATCTGAGATTTTTGCAAGTTACGCCGAGCTTGACGAATATCTAGAAAAAATTCAAAATGAGGAAGAAAATTAAATTCTTACCCAAACTACTAACTACAGCAATCTCAAAGGTAATTTAGGCCTTTTATCGTTATCTTTGCACTTAACTATCCACCATTTTGATACGCTATCATGTTTAATCTGCTGAAATACTCATCAATTATTCTAACTATGTTAGTGACAATTGGTCCGGCTTTGGCTAACAGGCAGCCTTTCTTTGATGATCCTGAATCCCCCCATCCCTATCTAGATACTGAATCACCACAATGGAAAGAAGCGACCGCGATCAAGCTTCCAGCGTACCCTGAACCAGCTAATCTAGTGGAGTTTTTTGTAGATATACCCAATCCTAGGTTTCGCTATTTCATTGACAGTCGCAGCCTCACCATAAATCCAGATGACCGCGCAATACGCTACACCCTGGTAATGCAATCAGTATCCGGTGGAGCCAATAACGTTACCTACGAAGGGCTGCGCTGTGACGCAAACAAGTATAAAATCTATGCCTATGGCAATAGCTTACAAAATTTTAGCCGTTTAAACAATCCGCAGTGGCAACATATAAAACGCACTAGTCCTTACCCCCAGCATCGCGAATTACGTGAAATCTTATTTTGTGATTCAAATCTCGGTTATGAACCTAAAGCAGTTGCAGCCATCATTTCTAGCCTAAAAAACTCCCACAGAATTACAGGTACGAGTTTATTTTAACTTTCAATACTGGTACAATTGGCCTATAGTTTGGTCTATCCTAACTCTTCAGAGGTTATATGATGATAACTTGTAAAATTAGCACGTCATGGGGCAAGCGGCTATTTCTGCCATTACTTCTCTTGCTTGCTACCAACTCCACATCTGTTTCCGCAAATCCGGATACACCGCGAGACTCGAACCAGCAAGCCGTAACCACACCTTTCCCAAGGTTAATATCTAGCAGTGACAGCCAAAGTGTAGCCAAGGGACCCTATCTGAATTCGGTGCTTCCAGATTCCGCATTTTTTTATCTGCGCCTACCTAGCGCATGGGGTCTCTTAGGCACCCCCAACGGCAATGTTTTCAATAAAGCATTGCAATCAACTCCACACGTTACCGCAATGCAGGACGTACGCAACGGCGTGTTAAGCACCTTTATTTCTGACGTACCTGCACCGTGGCAAGCTCTGTTTAAACTTATAGCCGGCCAAATCAAATCCCCGCTCGAACTAGCCGCAATGATTCCGAGCACCGCTGGTAGCCTGCCAACCATAGAGCTTCTGCTGACCACAACTCTTGAACAGAAAGATATAACAGCGGTTAATGAGCTACTTCAGTCCCTCATAACACCAATACCGAATCTTACCATAACCAAGCCACTACAGGCGGATGGCAGTGGCACTATATCAACTCCGAATGCCAGCATAAACATCTATTTTGATAATAAAAGCCAACGTATATTTTTCGATTCTAGCATTCCCGAAAATGTAGCATCTAACTCATTAGCCAGACGTATCAGTGCATTGCAGCCTAATCCCCAGCACCGAATGTTACCGGTGGAGCGCGAAATAGATGCTGGAGGTCAAGGAGCACTATTCTGGGTAGATCCTAAGCCAATATTAGGATTGGCTGCAAGTATGGGACATGCTGGTGAAGCCTTTACCCTACGTGCTGTAGGATTAGGAGAAACCAAATCTTTAGCGCTAGGTTCCGGTGCTAGCAACGGCAAACAGCACATAAAACTAATTTTGGAAATGCCGCAGATCGGATTGCGCAATTTATTTCCAGCTTTAAACATGGACATTGCCCTAAATACCGCCGGCAAGCCAGACATGGCTTTAATGCTGGGATTACCAACAGTAGCTGACCTCACCCGTTTTGAGGGCGCACTCAAAACACTATTACCAGCTGCTACATATCGCGAGTATCAACAGGCAAAAGACCAATTACCTGCCATCATAGGTTTAAGTTTGGAACAATTATTTGATACCTTCGGTAGTGATTTTTCCGTAATAGGCGATCAAGCTGGTTATTACACTGCATTGCGAGTCCGCAATCATGACCAATACCGCAAAATGTTGGAATATCTGGTTAACCAATTTAAGCTAAAACACGAAACTAGGGAGTTGCTCGACGCTACTTTTCATCACCTTATGATCCCAGCTTTAACGAATTTTTCCGAGCTTGATCTAGGTGCCAGCGGCATTCCTGGGCTTGTCCTCAAATTACTCAGTATGCAAACCCACATTTATTGGGTAGAATCTCAAGGTTATCTACTGATGGCAGACGTACCACAGGTACTTATGGACCAGATCTACATGACACCTAAGATAAAATTAGCCACCTGGTTAGATAAATCTCAAGGTTTAGATCCAACCGGCGCCCTACTTCTTGGAACCATAAGTGCCAAAGGCATCCCCCAGCTCTTATATCAGATGCACCTGTGGTTTATAAACTATCTTGGTGATATCACTAACCAACCAGTTGATATATTCACACTACCTTCAGCGTATGAATTAGGTCTACCACAATTTGGGGCCTATAGCTTTCAAATGACCACCTCACCCAAAGAGCTGGGGTTAGAACTAACCTATGAAAGCAGCCCATTGGAGATAATGTTGGCCTTTGGTTGGACTCAAATGGCCTTCACAGTCGGAACTGCCGCCGCCTTAGCTACAGGTGATCTTATTGATTTTTCTGACTTACTCGGCATAATTAATCAAGAACCATCATTGAACAAAAGTACTTTAGACACCTTAGTTAGCGAACGGGATAAAATTACTGAATTTTACAATGTGATGAATAGATTTCCTTCCGTTAATGAAATCAATACCTTTACTATTGATAGCTCACAATTAACCAATGCCACCATGACCGTAACACCAGATACGGGAATCATAACCATACAGATAACCGGTGGCAAGAGCGCCAACAACAGCCTAATATTGATACCAATTACTGGACCTGCGACTGATTTACATTGGGAATGTGCAGGAACCTTGGAAGCAGAATCAAGGCCCCAAGAACTTTGTTCGCAATGAGCTCACCCTTCAGAATTACACTGAATACATTGCCATTTCGGTCATGATATTCTAAATTTCTGCATGCTCCGGCATGCAGAAAAAATTTGGATGATAGTGTATGTAATGAATGTAATTGCTTATCTTTAAAGTTTACTTCTTACCTCCCAAGATTAACGGGGATGATCATGCTAAATTTTTACCGTAATTTTCCAACAAGTACAATCATATCGCTTGTGATACTAATGTGCTTATCCAATATCAATAGTATTCAAGCTGCCTCCGCAAGCACTTCTGATAAAACCCTAGCTCCTTATTTCTTTATTGACAGTGACAATCCTGATCTTGATCGCCTGCCTCTAAAAACCACTACGGTTGATGTTACTATCGCCGGGGTTATTGCCAATGTTCAAATACAACAAACCTATCGCAATGAAGGTAAACGTGCTATTGAAGCCAAATACCTTTTTCCAGGCTCCACCAAAGCTGCAATTTACGCCCTAACTTTGCACGTTGGAGAACGCACTATTGAGGCTAAAATCAAAGAAAAACAACAAGCTCAAGCCGAATATGCCCAAGCCAAGCAAGAAGGTAAAAGTGCCGCATTGCTTGAGCAAGAGCGTCCCAATGTTTTCCAAATGAACGTAGCCAATATCCTGCCGGGTGACGAGATTAAAGTAGATTTGCGCTACACCGAACTGCTGGTACCTACAGATAACATCTATCAGTTTGTGTTTCCCACCGTAGTAGGTCCACGCTATCCAAGCCCTAAAAATTCGGCAACCCACCCCCCCGAAAAGTGGGTAGCTAACCCGTACTTACAGCAGGGGACAAAATCCAGTACCAATTTCAATTTTAGCATGGTTATCAACGCGGGGATGCCAATTCAAGACATATCTTCCCCATCGCACCAAGTGGATGTGAAATTTACCAGTGCCGAGCATGCTAACCTTACTTTAGCAAATACCGGAACTAATGAAAATAATCAAGACGTCATTATTAATTATCGGTTAGCAGGTGCTAAAATCCAAAGTGGTTTAATTCTATACACCGGTAAGTCAGATCAAGAAAAATTCTTTCTAGCCATGGTAGAACCTCCCATAGCAGTACCACCCGAAATTATTCCGGCTCGTGAATACGTATTCGTGCTAGATGTGTCCGGATCAATGAGTGGATTTCCGCTGAATACTGCTAAGACACTGATTAGTAATTTGATTAGCAAATTGAAACCTAGCGACATGTTTAATGTAGTGGTATTTTCTGATTCATCGCATTTTTTTTCTGAACAATTCATACTTGCAAATACCAGCAATGTCCAACGTGCCATCACCTTCATAACCCAGCAAAGCGGTGGTGGCGGTACAGAACTCTTACCAGCTCTAAAACAAGCATTAGCTATCCCTACCAATAATGAAACATCACGTAGCCTAGTTATAATTACCGACGGCTATCTCAGTGGTGAAACCCAAGTATTTGATTTAATCCGTAGTAATTTAGGCACAGCCAATGCCTTTGCTTTTGGTATCGGTTCGTCGGTAAATCGCTTTTTGATCGAGGGCATAGCCAATGTTGGCAAAGGTGAGCCTTTTGTGGTTACCGATTATAACCATGCTGATGCCGAAGCGGAAAGGTTTCGTAATTACATTTCTACCCCGATTTTGACTAATATTCATTTTAAATTCAATGGTATAGAAGTATATGATGTACAGCCTAACGCCTTGCCGGATTTATTAGCTCAACGTCCTCTAATAATTACTGGTAAATGGAAAGGTACCCAAGCTGGATCCTTGGCTATAACCGGTACCAATGGAGCTGGCGAATTTACTCAAGTTTTTGATTTTAAGCAAATAGATCCTGGAGCAGATAATATAGCACTACGCTACTTATGGGCTCGCAAGCATATAGCTGATCTAGTTGATTACCAAAATGTTAGCAATAATTCAGCGCGAGTGGCAACCATCACCGCTCTAGGCTTAAAGTATAACCTTGTCACGGATTATACATCCTTCGTAGCTGTAGATGACGTAATACGCAATACTAACGTCAAAGATCAGACCGTAGTCGTTCAGCCCCTACCGCTGCCAGCTGGGGTTACTAACTCCGCAGTTCCCAGTCCACCTTTTGTTGCTTATAGCAAAAGTCCTGGGAATAGCGGTAATAATGGAAGAAGCATAAGTTGGTCTGAAAGCTCATCACCCGAACCTGATACCTGGTTCTTATTTGGAGTTGCCACCCTACTGCTAGGTTGGACGCAGCGCCGTCACTTGCGCTGAATTATTGCTAACATTTTGGTAATCAACTAGATCAGCTATATGCTTGCGAGCCCATAAGTAGCGTAGTGCTATATTATCTGCTCCAGGATCTATTTGCTTAAAATCAAAAACTTGAGTAAATTCGCCAGCT
>JXSN01000128.1 GCA_001276605.1 Achromatium sp. WMS2 | reverse complement strand
AATTATCGGATGATCTAACTAATAGTAGGTAGTTACTTGTGATTATTTATCGTATCTGTAATCAATGGTGGTAATAGTTATGCGTAAAATTAATCTAGGCTGGCTAACTGTGAATAGGCCACTCTGGTAACGTTTTGCCAGGATTTAAAATGTTGTTAGGATCAAATTGTTGTTTGATTCTATGCATTAATCCTAAAGCGGCTCCAGAAAGTTCGCGCACTACAAAATCCCGTTTTGCGAGTCCTACACCGTGTTCTCCCGAAATGGTGCCGCCTAACTCCAATACAGCATCAAATACTGCGGATAAGCATAGTTCAGCCCGCGCTAGTTCTTGAGTATCATCAGGATTAACCAGTAAATTAACATGAATATTGCCATTACCGGCATGACCAAAATTGACTATGGTTATATCATGTTGAAGGCTTAACTTGTCTAGACGGTTGATAAAAGCTGGGATTTTGGATACTGGGACTACGACATCTTCATTGATTTTTTTAGGGGCTATCTTGCGTAATGCTGGGGATAAGGCTTTACGTGCCTGCCATAGTTGCGCTACGGCGTCTGCATTTTGGGCAATATCACAACTTATCAATCCGGGAATGTTGGTAATAGCAGTTAATTTGGCTAAGTTAGCTTCGATGCAATGTTCTGGACCGTCAACTTCAATTATTAGCATGGCTTGGACTGTTGCATCTAGTCCTAAATTACCATATTCATTTGCTAAACGTACTGCTGTGGCGTCCATAAATTCTAAAGCACACGGAATTATGGGTTGAGCCATGATTTTGGCTACCGCTTGGGTGGCACTGGATAAATTCTGGTATAAAACTCTAATGGTTCGAATAGTTTCTGGACATGGTGTGAGTTTTAAGGTTGCAGCAGTAATCAGGGCTAGAGTTCCTTCGGATCCTATGATTAATCTGGTTAAATCGTAGCCAACTACGCCTTTAGTGGTATTTACTCCGCAATTAATTAATTGGCCAGCACCGGTAATAATTTGTAATCCTAGAGTATTTTCGCGAGGAGTGCCGTACTTTACTGCCCTAGGACCGGCGGCATTATATGCTAGATTGCCACCTATGGTGCAGGCAGCGGCACTAGAAGGATCCGGGGGCCAAAAAAACCCATGTTTGGCTAAAGCTTGTTGTAGATTTTGATTGGTAACACCAGGTTCTACTATTGCTAGACGGTCGTCAGGTATGATTTCGATGATTCGTTGCATGCGTTCAAATGAGGCCACAATGCCGCCTTGATCTGGGACTGTGGCACCTGTAGTTCCGGTACCACGGCCTCTGGCTATTAGCGGTAAACGTTGTCCGTTGCAGAATTTTACTAATTCTAGGGCTTGTTGGGTATCGGTAATAAAAACAACAGCATGGGGTAAGGCCTGACGTCGGCTGTTGTCATAACCATAGGTCCAGCAATCTGTAGGATCAGTAAGTAGGTTTTTGTCGCCGAAAATATCTATCAGATGCTGTCGTTGTTGCTTAGTTAATTCGGAATGTGGTTGTTGCATAGTCATAAGATTAGTGTACCTCAACTATACGTGGGATGTATTCGATTCTAGGATTGTACAGTAACTTTTGGATATTTGTAAAGAAGTCCGTTTGGGTAGTCTGACGCTGGAGCGTCACTGGCTGCGTTCTCACGCTAGAGTATGGGAATGATCAAACATGCGTGCGATTACGTGATGCTAATCATACCTACGGGCGTGGGAACGATTAGAAAGTTGGGCTTATTATGTTGTATGGCTATATAGCAATTTTTTGGGCATGGGTAAAAGAGTTTGTTTGGGTGGGGGGATGCAAGAAGATTTGGTCTTGGCCATTTGAATGCAAATGGGTATAATAAATTGATAACATCTTAATCTGTGGATTAAAAGTACAGAAGGCAAATTAATCAAGGTGTAGTGGATGTGGGCTGCATATCGATACGAGTTGCTAAAACTAAGCACCATTTTATTTAGTGGTGGTATAGTCGGCTGGATAATCAAAGAACCTAGTATGGGACTGTGCTTGGGGTTGCTACTGTATCTCAGTCGCCACCTGTATCAATTGTTGGTCCTACACAGGAAACTGCGTAAAAAACGTCATCTTCAACAGCCTTTTCCCAAAGGTCTGTGGGGAATAATATACAAAAATATTTATTATTATCAACAAAACGGGCGCAAACGTAAGCGCAACTTAACCCGTTTTGTGGCTAGGTTTCGCGATGCCACCAGTACGGTGCCGGATGCTGTGGTGATATTAGATCAGCGGTTGCGAGTGATATGGGCTAATCCAGCAACACCTGTATTGTTAGGTTTTAACCCTTCTCTTATTGATAAATCTAGTATTTTGGATTTGGTCAATGATCCTAGTTTAGCTGAATATATTCACAGTGGAACTTACTCGCAACCATTGGAAATGACTCCGGCCCATAACGGTGCTTTAGTTCTTTCTGTACAAATTACCCCTTTCGGTGCTAAAAAACGCCAGAGGTTACTGGTAGCTAGAGATATTACTCAGGTGTATCACTTGCACCAAATCCGCAAAGATTTTGTAGCCAACGTCTCTCATGAACTCAGGACTCCGCTGACCGCTATAAATGGCTATATGGAAAATTTACAAGATATGCCAACGTTACCGGTAGCCATGCAGCATCCGTTGCGACGCATTCATGTGCAAATAACCCGTATGACGGCTTTGATTAATGATCTCTTAGCCCTTTCAAGATTGGAAGTGGAAACAAAAGCAGCGAAGCGTATTCCGCTTAATGTGGGTGAAATGTTGGATTCTATAATTCTAGAGGCTAAAACCCAACATGCGGATTGCAGTATAGAGCTGGTGGCTGATTACGATCTGTGGATTAGAGCTGGAGAGAGTGAATTGCACAGTGCTATTTCCAATTTAATACTCAATGCGATAAAACATAATCCCAGTGGCACAAAAATAGCAGTACGTTGGTATGCGGGCTACAATGGCCCGGTGTTATCAGTACAGGATACGGGCGAGGGTATTGCGCCTGAACATATCCCACGGCTTACGGAGCGTTTTTACCGTGTCGACAAGGGACGATCTAGGATCTCCGGTGGTACTGGATTAGGGTTGGCCATCGTAAAACATGTTCTTAATCGGCATGAGGCTAAGTTGTTTATTGCTAGTACTTTGGGACAAGGCAGTACTTTTACCTGCCAATTCCCTAAGGCTGCACGCTATACGGCAGTATCCATAACACCGCACCATGCAACTGGTCAACGTCAATGAATAACTTAATTAATATTGATTTATGTGGTAGCATCTCGTAACGTCAACCAACTTGCGATTAATCCCAATATAAATCCTGGTAAAGCAAAGAAGGTTAAGTTGCTATTGCCAGCTGCGATAAAGGTCATGGGTTGGCCCATTACTGGTAATAATCCTAATACATTACCCCAGGCAATGAGGGAGTGACTGGAAAATAGCCAGGCTTCCGCAAATAGGCTTAGGGACAAGAAGATGCCAACGGAGCGCTGTAAGAAATCTCCAGCTTCACCCCATTTAAAAACGGCTGAGCTTATGTGTAACAGGGTTAATACATAGATTGTTTGTAGCACTAATATGAGTATTGCTACCTTGTTGCCTGCTCTGTTGAGCACAAATGCCCCTATAAAGTCGTTTTGTACCACAGGTAGGTACATAACCCGTCCATTCCACCCAAATGGGCTGGCGTCTACCCCCCAATCGCCGCCAAGTGCCGCTAGATTGCGCGCCATATTTACCTGAAAGCCGCTAGCTGGGTATTGTTCTGGACGTGCCCATACCATTAACCGTTCGTATTGTGGCCACAAATCTTTGGATATGTAGTCTGGGTAGGTTTGAATCATAAACATCATTGTTATTACACTGGTAACAGAAAATAAGACTGCTAAGCGTAACATACTGAATCGGTATTTGGGTTTGATGCCTAAGGGATGTGGGGCAATTCGCCATAGTATTGGTAATGCTAACAAGGCGAGTATTAAGCTAGGTGACATGTCTCGTACGGACCAAAAGATTGCATTTGCGAAGCCAAAGGCAAAGAGGATGCCTAGGGAAATATCTAGGTAGCCCCAAAGGTTATTTTGATAGTATTGGCCTAGACCAGCACGCCGTTCCCAGTAGATTTGCCCCACGTATGCGGCAAGTAATGCTAATAGGGTTTTAATCCCCTCAGCGGGTTGAACTCCGGCTACGCCCTCTTCGCCGCCAAAAAATAGCTGTATCGTCAGGCCTACGGCGGCTAACATTGTTAGGACGATCCAGAACCTTGAGGCGCCATGGTCAACGACTTTGGTGAATAGGTTCTGCCATGCTTTGGCCGGAACTAGAGCTAATGGCAACATGATCCAGCCTACTATAGTTAGCACTTTCCAATGGGATTCAGCATTTTCCAACCAACGTGCACTGTTACCGCCCAAGCCCAGTTGTCCCTGTACAATTGCTCCTAAAAGTAATAACCCTAGTCCACAGCTCCAAAATATTCCAGCTAGGCCTTTTAAACGACCAACAATTAGTAAGAATAGCGTTGTAACAAACCAGGAACTTCCTAGTAGTACTAGTAAAAAGCTAGGTGGGGTGGATTCAAGGGCGTCCCTGGCAATCATGAAACTAAAGGAGCTAAACACTGTTGCTATAAAAATGGAATATAAAAACATTTTGCGGGCTGGCCCAGATGGCAATCTTAAAAATTTAGTACCTAAAATATAGCTTGCTATGCCAATTCCCAGTGCCCATAGAATTTTACTCCAAGAATTAAGTAACCATTTTAGCAGATTAAAGGTGGTAAGTGCTAAACTGACTGGTTTCCATTCTATTACTACTCGTGCGTCTCGTGATGTTGGTCTGGTTGCTAATTCTTCGGCGCGCCAGATATCGCCACTAGAATCTGGGGTCAAAACTAAAGTATTTTGCTCTATACTCACTGTATAGTGGGTACGTCCCAACACTATTTTTCTTATGGGATCGTCTGGATTGTCAATCTGCCACTTTATATCTGAAAATCCGTGCCAAGCGTTGGTACCAGGTTTGGTAAACTGCACCTCGGCGCTACCGGGGGCGAGCCAATATTCATTTTCACCATCAACGTCTTTACGTAGCAAAATCCAGGCGCCCTTGGCTGGGACTCCAGGTAGGGTCCAGCGGCGGGGGCAAGGCACTTGCCCACCTAATGAGAATAGGTTTAATTCGCGTTTGGAATTCAGTAGTTTGGTCCACCAAATGCTCCAGGTACCGGTGCCTTCGGAGTTGGGACAGCCGGAAAAAGGTGGATATTGCTGTGTAAGCTTACTTTCCTCCCAAGTTGCTGTGGTATTAGATGGGCCCTTGAGTTTAATCCGTTTTGGAGTGGCTTCTACAACTTCAACTTGGACGCCATTGAGTCGAATACGCGTGCCAGTGGTTAATGGCCAGCGTCGTAGGTAATATGTGGTATATTTTGTAGTGGGAGCATCTACCCGTTTTTGGCTGGACACATTGCTGATCCACCAGCCGTTACCTTCATGGGCAACTGCTAGGTGGTCTAATGCTGCTGCGCCGCCGGTGCCACGTTGGCCTAAGTCTTGATAACCAATTATTATTGGTTTGGCGCTGGGGGTAATACGGATGGATACTGCTCTTTCACCGGATGGGGCTTGAGTTACCATCAATGCCGCAAGCACGGCATAGCCTGCCATTACGAATAAGCTAAGAATAAAACCCATGCAATCGCCCTCAAGTACCGGAGTAAAAAGCTACAGATAGTAATTTGGAAGTTGGGACAGGCGAGGCACAAGTTTAAAGGACAGGCAACCATCAGGTAGGGTACCTGAATAGGTAGGTTGGGGCGAACCATAATGAGCCAATAATTCCTGTTATTAGGCTTTAGTCAAGTAAAAAACCCGTAACCAAACCAGGTGTTACAAGCCAACATCCCATGCTGCTTGCCGTGTAAAACTGGTCGGGGCGAGAGGATTTGAACCTCCGACCACCTGAACCCCATTCAGGTGCGCTACCAGGCTGCGCTACGCCCCGTATGATTAGGGTGCACTGCCGTGGAACTTGGTGTGCACCGCAACTTCTATACTATAATATATCGTTGTAACGTAAAATACAATGCGTTCTTGCAAATGTTTTTAAAAAATATGGCTGCTGTATTTGGAGTGTCTTTTTTTGATAAAATCATTTGGTTATTAAGTAGTTAAGGTATGGTTGGTAGTATTTGCAGGGCCTAATTTGGTTGGATCGAATGCCGCAGCTGTACGGTAGGTAATTGCGTGTTCTTCTTTGTACAGGCCACCAATCAACCATTCAATGGTTCGGACA
>JXSN01000127.1 GCA_001276605.1 Achromatium sp. WMS2 | reverse complement strand
TGTGCTGACAAGGCCTTAGCTGAAATTCATAGGGTTTTAAAGCCTGGCGGTAGGCTTTACCTATCAGTGCCATTTTTTTACCCAATACACGATGCACCATACGATTTTTTGCGATTTACCATCCATGGCTTGCACCATTTATTTCAAGCCAATAAGTTTAGTGTTATACGTGAAGTAGCTCAGGGCAATTTTTTAATAACTATAATGCAGTTAATAAATTTGATTATCCTAACAACAGTAAGGGATATTGGCAAAAAAAATTTATTGCTTGGTCTCATCACCGGTTTATTAGCCTATCCGCTATGTCTTATAAATAATATGTTAGCTATACCTCTATTATTGCTTACTAACACTAATTTTCAAGGTGCTTGCTTAGGGTATTTTATCATAGCTCAAAAAGATTAGATGTTGAGTATATTCAAATATTATACTAACTCTTTTAGCGCTGCTTTGAGTTTGATGGTATGCGGTTGGTGGTCAATGAAGGAAAACTATTAGCCCATCTTATTGCAACTTTTTAAGTACTTACATGTGTAATGAGTGCTTTGAAACAATACCTAAATATATACCAAGGGATTAAGTTCTTACCTTACACAGTAGTAAAAATGGAATTTAAGCAGATTTTTTAGCGGATTTCTAAGAGAAAATGATTGTTATGTTAAATTCTAATCGAGCTTTTCCCTCCACTAGACTACGACGGATGCGTACCGACAATTTTTCCAGAAAATTGGTGCGTGAAACCGTATTGACAGTTGCCGACTTGATTTATCCAGTATTTGTCTTGGAAGGCACCGGACGTCGCGAACCCATAGCCTCAATGCCTGGGATTGAACGCTTAAGCTGTGATTTATTACTAGAAGAAGCTAAGTTATGTGCCGACCTTGGTATTATGGCCTTGGCAATTTTTCCAGTTACGCCACCTGCGGCTAAATCTGTTGATGCCAGGGGTGCATATGCTCCTGATGGTCTAGTGCAACAAACTGTGCGCAAATTAAAGCAAGCTGTACCAGAATTAGGTGTTATCACCGATGTTGCTTTAGATCCTTTTACTCTTGATGGTCAGGATGGTTTGACTGATGCTACAGGTTATGTAGTGAATGATGCAACTACTGAAGTTTTAGTGCGCCAAGCTTTATCCCATGCAGAGGCCGGTGCTGATGTTGTTGCTCCTTCCGACATGATGGATGGGCGTATCGGTGCTATACGGTCTGCTTTGGAACAATCGGGGTATATAAATACCAAAATCCTTGCTTATTCAGCTAAATATGCATCTAGTTTTTATGGCCCGTTTCGGGATGCGGTAGGTTCAGCAGCTAATCTAAAGGGGGGGAATAAATATAGTTATCAAATGGATCCGGCAAATGTCAATGAGGCTTTGCATGAGGTAGCCTTGGATTTGGCTGAAGGGGCGGATATGGTAATGATTAAACCAGGTATGCCATATTTGGATGTGGTAAAGCTGGTTAAGGAACAATTTCGGGTTCCGACTTTTATCTATCAGGTAAGCGGGGAGTATGCCATGCTTATGGCGGCAGCCAATAATGGGTGGTTATGCGAACAGGACGTAGTTTTGGAGTCCCTGTTGTCAATGAAACGGGCCGGAGCGGATGCGATATTAACTTATTTTGCCAAATCTGCCGCTAAATGGCTTAATAACGCTTAATATTCATTTATTATGGGCCTACCTAGAGCTTGGTTTTGAATATAATTTGTCATATTTAGAGGTCAAAACTTAGTAGATTGAAAATATGCATGATCGTTTTCTCCAGGTAGCTGCTTATTTAGCTCGCTCTAGAGTAAATGGGCCTGGATTGCGTTCCGTTGTATGGCTACAGGGATGTCATTTGCGTTGTCCAGGTTGCTTTAATCCCGAGTTTTGGCCATTTGAAGGTGGCCAATCTTATAGCGTAACCGCGCTGGCAGATTTGCTAATCCAGGATCCTGAGATTGAAGGCGTAAGTTTTTCTGGAGGCGAGCCTTTAGCACAAGGGGATGCGCTCTTAAATTTACTTAAATTATTGCGAATAGCCAACAAAGGTATATTGGTTTTTACTGGTATTGCCGGCACCACATTGCGCAGCAGCTCGGATCCGGTAATTTTAGAGCTAATGAAGCATGTTGATCTAATGGTAGCGGGTCCCTACGACCGGTTGCATCCCAGCAATCAGCCTTTGTTAGCTAGTTCCAATCAAGAACTTATGTATCTTAGTAATCGCTATAAAAATCGGCAATTAGGACCGCAACGCGCTGAATATCGTATTGATAGTACTGGTTTGGTTACCATAACCGGATTTCCAAAGACCTAAATCTCAGGGTTGTTAAAACTTACGTATCATCGTACAATAGCTTCGGAGTTTTTAAGCTGATGCCGAATATTTCAACTGATATACATAATTAGAATTAGGATTAAACTAAGATGATGAAATATACTACTTTGCTTGCGTTGTGCCTATTTAGTTCATTAACCATGGCCGACCCCGATGACGCGGTGCTAGATGCGCAGATGCGCCAAGCCTGTGCTCCTTTGTTTGCTGCGGCCGGTTTTTTTGCCAATGCTGGGCCCTGTGCCAATGTGACTGGTGGTGCCAGGAATTGTGTATTGCAAAATATAGCTCAAGGTGGGGCTAGCTGCGTAGCCTTTGAGAAGGAGCATGATGACTTTTTTGATGATGGGAAGGATGAGCCTATAGTTCGCTAACTAGACGCCTTCTTCGACCATAGTGTAAAAATGGTTATCGTGTAACTGTACAGGGATGTACTTAGTTTAATTTGAAGTTCATTTGCATCGTAGCGTGCCAATTCAATTTCTGCTATAATCTGCGTGGTATGGGTGTTCTGTTTAGGCTCTAGGCCGTTAAACTAAAGATTGACGCGCGGCTGTGCACCTTATGGAGCCTTTTTTTACGGCTTTATGTGATGGTCGTGTAACTTAGGGGATGCTAATATGATTGAGCAGATGTCGAACCTACCTGATAATGCGTTGGGTTTTGTGGCAACTGGTACTGTCACGGCCCATGATTATAGGACTATTGTTATCCCGGCGGTGGAAGACATTTTTTCCCGGCACCAGCGGGTCAGATTGTTGTACCAAACTGACGCTGGTTTTACGGGATTTGAAGCTACTGCGGCTTGGGAAGATATAGTATTAGCCTATAAACATTACGGTGGTTGGGAAAAGGTAGCATTAGTTTCGGACGTGGAGTGGATCCGCATAGCTACTAAAATGTTTGGATTTGCCTTGCCAGGTCAAGTTAATGTATTTCACAATAGCGAGCTGAATACAGCTGTACAGTGGATTTCTGAGTAGTTTATATTGCTTACCCGGTTTTTATCCTGAAAAATATCTATACCTTTAACATTACATGTAATGATATAATCCTCTGATGTTTACTCTCCAAGCTAGGGGGATTGGTATCGACGACCTCAGGTATTGCCGTTTATAAAGATTGATAACTAGACGCGTTCATCTTGTTATCTTTAAAATTTTTTGTGGTATTTTTTGCCTAAATTAGCATGTGCTTGTATATATAATACACTGAATTTTAAGCTTTTATTTTAAAAATGACCGAACTGAGGGGGTATTAGACTTCCATTATCAAAATATTGGTGGTTAAGCACCGTGTACTTAGGGTTACTATAAATTGCTATATTCTGTAGTTTATAGTGGGGCACAGGAAGAGCCACGGCTGCGTGTCCATATTGAAGCATGGGAATGGGCTGAAGTTTGCTGATTGTAATCAGAAAAGCTTTGGTCTTGTGTAGGGCTGAATTGCGCCTTTTTGGGCGTTTATTGAGTGGTTGTTTTGTTATAGTATTGATATGTATGCTTTTTGTCGTTGACAAGTTTTTTATTTGATAAAGCAGGATAGGTGTGCAACACACTGCGCAGAGTGTTGCAGCGTTGGGAACTAGTATAGCGGTTCTATTTTACTGATTTCCTTACAATATTTTTTTTGGATTACACTGTAAGTATATGGATTTGTTGATGCTTTTTGAGAAGGCATTATACTTACAAAATTCAGGTTTTTTATTCAATAAATCAAGGAGAAAAGTCTAAACTGGCTCTCAAAAAAAATATATGGGAAAACAACCTAAATTTTGGGCATTTTTTTAAGATTGATTTTTTCGTTGTAAACTATTGATTTGTAAGGGCGAAAAATGAGGTAAGGATTCGAACGTTTTCCCTGCATGAGAAGGGATTAAGACGTAAGTGATGATTCCCATCCACATACACCGCTACGTTTGAACGTATTCCCTGCATGAGAAGGGATTCAGGGGCGCAGAAGCGCCCCAAGCTGCTTTTCCACGCTGAAGCGTGGGAACGATCAAGAAAAATCTACATATTGCCTGATTCATTTCTTACTAGATCAGCCGTGATGACACCAACCTTATTTCTCCAAGACTAGGGATAATGAAGATCCTGCATTAAAATCCATCTAATATGTTTAACAACCAATAATTTAAAATCATGCAGTTTTATGCGGAGTTGGTAATCACTACTTGTTGAACAGCAAATTACCGGAGTTTTCCACTGTGCAACTCATCGAAGAATTTGTTTCTATCCTACAACACGTAGATCGCCCGGGCAATTTCTGCGTATCAGGATATGCCGATATTCATGTGCCACGCATTGCCGTTACCGGAGTTGGTACCATCGCTTTGCCATTAGTGCCAGTGCAGGCGGAACAATTGCTAGCAGTGGCAGACCCTGCTCCCTATGGACGTGGTAGTGACACACTTTACGATCCCAAAGTGCGACGTACTTGGCAGGTGGATGCAAATCAAGTTAAAATTACCGGACGCCATTGGCAATCAGACTTAGATTCCATTATCGAGCAAGTTACCACTGGTTTTGGCATTACCGATAAGGTTGTGGCTGAACCTTATAAATTGTTGATCTACAATAAAGGTAGTTTTTTCGTAACTCACAGGGATACGGAAAAAACAGCTGGTATGTTTGCTACGCTTGTCATGGTATTACCATGTGAATATAATGGTGGTACTTTGCGGGTGCAGCATAACGGCATGGAAGAACAGTTTGATTTACACCCTACAGATCCATCTGAGGTGGCTTTTGCCGCATTTTATGCTGATTGCCGTCACGAAGTATTGCCCATCAGTAGCGGGTATCGTCTAGTCTTGATTTATAATTTATTGAGAAAAGGTAAAAAACGAGCGCTAAAACCTCCATCTTACTCTGACCAACAGCAATGGTTAGAAACTTTGTTGCGCACATGGGGACAAAATGTTGCTGTTACGGAAGACGTTGATGTGGATGCCGAGGGTGCTGATGCTTTAGATGCTGATACGGATTATGATGCGGATAATTCCGAAGCTACCGGTACTTTACCTCTCAAATTAATTTATCCACTAGAACACGCTTATACTCAGGCTGAACTAGATTTTAGTACCCTCAAGGGAAAAGATATTGTCATAGTTGACGTCATAAGCAAAGCTTGTGCAGGTGCTGATTGTGATTGCTATTTAGCTTTATTAAAGGTTTGGGAAGCTGGTTATGCAAATTATAATAGCTATGGTTATGACGATGATGATCATTTTGAGGTGGGAGAAGTTACTGATTCGGAATATATCTTGCAACACTGGCGGCACCATTCTGGCCAACATCTGGGTATTGATAAATTAGAATTTAAGATCACGGAAGTGTGTCTTCCCGAAGTACTGCAAGAGATGGAGGATGCTAAACCAGAGTTTGAGGAGGCCACTGGCAACGCGGGGGTGTCGTTCGAACGCACTTATCAACATGCCGTACTGGTATTTTGGCCGCGAGTTAATCGTAATAGGATAATCGCTCGAGCTGGTATTGGTGTGAGTGTTCCTTTTCTAGCTGGGTTGATACAACGTCTAGATAAACAAGCACTAATAGCTAATAGTCCCGAGTATCAAGATGCGTTGCAACTATCGCAACAAATTCGTACAACTTGGCCTCAAAATACATCGCCAAAATTATTGGTTAGTAGGGGGCGCGAGCGCGATTTTTTAGGATTATTGCGGCAGCTTGGTGATATTAAGCAAAGTTGTGCATTTGTTATTGATCAGTTGATTACAGGTAGAAATTACGGTACTGAAGTTAACGAATCTTTAGTAAAGTTGCTACGTGAAATTCCTGTTGAAGAGGCTAGTCAACTACTAACTGATGTGTTCACGAAATTAGCTCCGAATCATCTTGAATCTTGTGCTAATTTATTATCCCTATGTACTGAACCACCGGCTTTGTCACAAAAAATATTACTCGCAGCAACACCAGTGTTTGTAAAAGCGCTGCCATCTGATCCTAACCAATCTATCTCTAAAGGGGTTATAACTCAGGCGCTTATTGTTAATACTCTTACCGCAT
>JXSN01000126.1 GCA_001276605.1 Achromatium sp. WMS2 | reverse complement strand
GATTAGGATGTTCTTACTACCAGATTTGAAATCTTTGTTTTGATGGGGGGGGGGGTTGCGGCTTAGCTTCCACCCCGGGGGATGGAAGCATTTTGAGACCTAAGTTAAGCTATTTTAGCCGAATTAATGGTGTCGTGTTGGGTAAGGATTCGGCCTTGGGACTGCCCTGAGGTAGCCCGTTTGGAATCTGTATAGTAACTCCATAGTCCAATACTAGCAATCACCACAGGTAAGGCTAGGAGAAACAGGAAGCTACGGTCTAGAGTATTAAACCATTGATTCCAATCTGTAAGGTTGAAAAATTCCAAACCAGTTGCCTGTAATAACAGTAGGGCAGCCACGCTGGCAAACAGGATGCCTACACCTATGAAATAATTTTTGGGGCTTAGGGATTTACCGCTACTCCAAATACCTACCGTGGCTATCAATATAGGTAGCATTAACAGGAAGGCAAAGCCATGATCCAAACCGTTAAACCATTGTTGCCAGTCGTTGGCGCTAAATAAACCAGAATTCATGTCTATAATCTCCCGCAGATGAGGTAGGCTACTAAAATATGTGATAACTATTACAGTTGGTGGTAAGGCACCTAAAAGTAAACCTAGTGGACTAATAGCATTGTCTTTAAAGCAATTTTTCAAAATCGCAAAACCAGCTGGGTTCGGAGCATTAGCTATTACTGTTAAACCTCCACCTGCAACTGCTCCAGCTGCTAATGAGTACTTAAATTCAGGTGATAGCCCCTCCACTAATGAACCTAAGTAGGTTAAAGCAGCGTTATCAGTGATGGCAGTAAGGGCAGCGGCTCCATAAAATACAGTTGTCTCGCTCAAACTAGATAACACTGACTTTAACCACCACTCTTGGTAACCACCGATTACCACTAATCCGGCTAAAAATAGGGACACCATCAAGGCTTCACGGATAATCAATCTATTGTGATAATGTTTGTAAGCCTCAGACAAACCTAGGAATAATAAGAACAAGCCCATAAACATTTCTGGTGTATGATTGGTTATCACCACACCAGCCAAGATGGCCAGGTTTAGCAACACAAATGGCAGCGGTACTGGGTTTGTGCGATGTGTAGTTTCAGCCTGGGCTTTGGCAGCGATCTCTTTCCTAAAAGCTAGAGTTACCAAAGCAGTATTGGTAAATACAGCCAGTACAGCCTTAGCACCTAAAATGGAGAATACAAAACCAGCATCCCAACCCCATTTGGCAGCTATCATTAAGATAGGAGGTGCTGCAAAATTAGTCATTACTCCACCCACGGATACGTTTACAAATAACACTCCTATGGTAGCATATTTAAGCTTATCCGAGACATCACGGGAAAAAATAACATCTCTTAACATCAAGGCGGCTAAAGTCATAGCTGCTGGCTCGGTCACAAAGGAACCTAACAATGGCACCACCGATAAAGCCAACACATATCTAGCCATACCCAACGGTAATGGCAAGGCACGGCTCAACCCCTCAACAAGGTCAGAAATAAACTGAAAAATAGGTCGACTTGCCGCTATGACCATGATAGCCATGACGAACATGGGTTCAATAAACCTAGATTCCTTTAAGTAATGTTCTATAGCAACCCATTCATGGACTATACCCATAGAAATAAGTAGCAGCATGGCCCAAAACCCGAACACTACTTCCACTTCGCCTAGCAAATGCCAAAGTCCAGAGTGCGCGGGATTGGTGTGCGCCAAATGCTCAAAATATCTGGTAGAAAAGGTATGCAACACTGCAAACCCAAATAAAGTCGCCCCTATCAGTTCCATCCAGGTGGCTGTTGTTATTATTCCCATCGTCCTAGCTCCTGTAACAGCGTAGTGTTAATATTATGAAGCTAAGCTTACATCGACTTACAACCAAATAAAATTCGCAATAATGACTAAGCAAAATCACTTAGTGCTATCATATAGTGCGTACGTCGGACGCCGTACCATGGATTAAGCCACTTGCTGTGTCCAGCTTAATATTAAGTTCTGATAGACATAAGGAAACTATATGACAGACCCCCAAAACGCACCGGAATCGCTAACGATAGCTGAAATTTACCGTCAACTTCAAGCTATGGAACAGGCTGTAGGTGCCATAGTGCGCGAGGCCACTGATGCCATTAAACATCAGTCTATCCCCCCCACGGACTTGTCCAGTCTTGACAATAGATTGAGCCGGATCGAGCAACAGGTGAAAGTTATTAGTGATGATGTGAAAAGGGTTTTATCTGCCAAAGAAAATACCGCCACTTTAGACCAGCCAACCACTTCAGGCCCCAAAGCTCCAACTGTTGGTCCAGAAACCAAGGATAGAGGTGCCCCATTACCCCCGCCCCATACAGTTGTAGAGCGTGGCCCTGACGCCGACTTGGCCAAAGGTCAAGTGTCACGCTCTGCAACCCCAATTCCCCCTAAACCAGCAGGGGGGGCAGTGCGGGCTAGACCAAATAAACCGGATAGAGCCATAATGCGTGATCGTGGTCCCAGCATTTGGCTGTCAGCGACTATAGTTACAATTATAATCTCACTGATTGGGTTGATTGGCGTAGCCAATAAATATCCGGATTTAATTAACTATAAAATCCCATATAACATTAGTAACTGGCTGCCAACGTTTGCTGTCAACAACAATAATGCAAGTCGACCAGCAATGCCAATAGTACCAACGTCCAATGCATGCCCATATGCCGTACAGGATACAGATTCTCCAGTGGATTACTTACGTCAACATAATGCACAGGTCATACGGATATTGGAGGACCTGTCCACAAACAATCCAAATAAAATACAGATCACTACAACTCAAAAGAGCTCTATTCCCGGATTGATTAAAGATTTACAGATTGCGCAACCAACTAACGTGACCTGGATTACGGCAATTAATGTGCTGTTTGACTATATAGTTGCCCTAAATTGCCAAAATAAAACGTTAGACTGCACCGGGCGCGGTAACCCTCAAAAAAGCATGCAGCAATTGGATAGAAGCATTAACAACGTGAGTACAGAAGCGCTGCAAGTGTTAAATAGCAAACTACCAACAGCCTGTCAAATGCAAGATCTTAACGCTAAAAACGATAGAGATCTTAGAAACCTATATGCTATGGTTACAGCGCATTGGATTGCTGCTCACAATTAGTCTATACTACAAATAACGGTATATATTCCACATTACAATCATACTCATGTAGCTGCCCACAGATGAAATCATCCACTTTAAAAATTTTAGTGCCGCAGGTTGTGTTTACAGCCATTGCGAATGGAGAACAGGTTGTACCCAACGGTACTGCGTATTCACCAGCGTTATCCAAAACTGATATCGAACAAATTGCTAAATTTTTAGAGGCAGCTATCAGTTTTTCTGAAGTAAAATATCACCAGACTGATCCGTACTATAGTTTTCTGAAGATATCAGAAGATAAATATATGTTCAGTCAACGTTTTACGGACAAATACAAAAATCAAGATCGCATTGTAGTACACATTTTGGTTTTATATAAAGAATTATTGCAATCTGTACAATGGGATCTAATTGATATCATTAATGGCTGTCAATTCCAGCAAGGGCACGATTATACGGCGCTTTACAATATGGACGAACTGCGTAAACAGATAGATGGTAAAGAAATTACCAACATCAGTAACCTTTATTGCGCACGTTTGACTAATCCACTTGAAACTGCTACAGAAACATTGCTGCAATACCAAATGCTGGTTAGGATTAAAAACTGGTCCTACAAACGCTTACATACATTTATTTTAGGCGCTATAACTGCACTAATCGCCTATAAGCAATCAATAGCATTACCACGGCCTCCCAATACCCAAAAGGCTATAGCAGACAAAACTTACGAATATTTGCTATGGTTAATTTGGTCTATTTTACCACCTAAGGACCGTGCTGAGATATCCTGGTCCACATTTCCCTGGAATAATATAGAGTGTAGAATAGCCAATTATCCAGATACTCCAGCATACAAGAGCATAATAGCCAAAGACTTAAACAAAATTCCACAACTAGCTACTAAAGCCACAGCATCCTTATACCAGCTAGTAGATGCTATTATACCAGAAGATATCGCTTTATTGCAAGACCAAAATTTCTTTAAACGTATTATATTTATGCGCAATGGGTTATTTAACTATGAATTAACTTTAAACCAACCAATTTATCTACAAGCGTGGCTAAATTTTAGTACTAATGGTACTGAAAGCATGTTTACTGCTCTTGCTCAAAAAGGATGCGCTAGCCTCGAAGAATTAACGGAAATTATGCCGATTTTACAGCGTGCGGGCCTAAACTTAGATCCTATCCCACCATGGCTAGCTCAAGATATACATCAAATTATCAGTTTAACCGCACTTAACATTATAAGCGAGTGTGGTAACGATTTATTAACCACCGAACTTAAAATAAAGAATTTATACAAAACTATGGGGTTTGCCTCACCTCAAAATCTAAATTCCAACCTCATAGAGTCACTGAAAACTGTCAGTGATGCTAGCAAATTACAGGAAATAGCACCACTACTGGCTATAGAGCTGGTGAGCGATAAGAAGCATATTTATAGTTATCCTCAAATTTTCACAATTTTAGATATTAAAATTAACTCCCAATATGACCACCCTCTTAGGCAAAAATATCCGGCTTTAATGGCTTTAATCCAGAAGGAACTAGCATTTACGCTATTAACTGATGCGGCAAACAACAAGGAATTTGTCAAGCGGGCTGAACATTGGCTACTTGAAGATGTCATCAAAAAATGTCCAGATATATTAAGTGGACTAGTTTCGCGTATCGCATTCATAAATCCTACTCCCAACCTTATCCTCCTAATTTTATGGAATGAAGCAATAGAAAGGGGTAATACCAAGCTCACACAAGAGTTATTTACCAATATTGTAGTAAAAACAATTAATGACAAGCCTAAATATGCCAGCTACTTTGATCCGCACCTGGTAAATGAGCTGCTATATTGCCCATGGCCATTACTGTTAACATGCTTAAACTGGCCAAAACCAGCCGTAGAATATGCCCGCAAGGCCCTACGCAAACGCCTATCTGATCCAGAAACTTACCCAATTGCGGCACCAAACATAGTAGCACCGGAAGAATTATGTGGCTACGTCATATCAGCGTTTCAGGAAGAACCGAAATCATTGAATAGCTGGAGTCAAGCTGTAATAAACCTATTTGAGCATTGGCTGGAAAATTCTTCGGACGTACAATGGCTGGATAACTATGCCCATGTTGCCACAGCTGGAAAATTGGCCATAGCATGGTGGAAAAACCTAGCTAGAATAAAAATAAACGCAAAAGAAGCCAAAAGTGTTGCTATCAAATTAATTAACCATATACACTCCCAACCCCAGTTTGAGACTGAGTGGCGCAAAGATTGGCAATCCATAGCAGAGTGCTGGCAAAACTCTATAACCAATAACGCAGTTAGATCGCAGCAAATAGCCTTGGTATATAATCTACTACGCCTTACCCAAACCTTGGATCTATTGCCAAGACATGGTTTGTGGATGCATTACATAAATCTAAGGATCCGCGATAATCCCGACCAATTATTGCAAATTTTGTCCTACTGGGACCTAAATTACAAAATCTGGCGTGATAATACTGAGAATTCAGATAGACTATTACAATTAGAAACTTTGCTTACTGAAGCCAAAATAGCTCCCAAACGTCTGCTTGATCTATTGTGTTCACCCATGCCCATAACTCTATATAATTTATTGATGAATAAATATGCTGTAGCCTGGTATGGAGATGATATTGTCAACGAACTACTCGCCGCCAGTAACTCACATAACTTGCCAGCTACGGTGCCCCTAAAACTTTTGATAGCCCTTGCATACCACGTCAATATTAAACAACCACTTAGTCTAAATGCTTTTGTTGGAGCGATTAAAGAACACCCATATGCCAGCATAATACTAAGTAAAATGCCAACCAATATATTAGAACGTAAAACATTCACACCACAATAAGCACTACTATCCCAAAAAAAAACAGCAGAATATCGTACTAAAATATCCTACCTATGAATGATTATGCCGCTAAACTTGAGATTGCTTTAGCTCCAATTAGAGAGCAATTAACTCAACACATACTGTATCAAAAATTGCGAGATAGCTCTAGCTTACACCTATTTATGCAAGCACACGTGTTTGCAGTATGGGACTTTCAAACTTTAATGAAGGCTCTGCAGCGTCAAGTTATGTGAGTTACTGGCGGCGAGTAGTTCGTTGACAATATCATCTCCATACCAGGCTACAGCATCTTTATTCATCAATAAATTATATAGAGTTATGGGCATGGGTGAACACAATAGATCAAGCAGACGCTTGGGAGCTATTTTGGCTTCAGTAA
>JXSN01000125.1 GCA_001276605.1 Achromatium sp. WMS2 | reverse complement strand
GGCCCTAATCCGTTGGCAACACCCCAAACGTGGATTATTGCCACCAGCTGAGTTCTTACCTAAAAAAGATATCCCAGAATTCGATATAGTTTTAGGTAAGTGGGTGTTAAATCAAGCCCTAAAACAGTTGGCCACCTGGGCCGCCGCTGGGTTTCGAACCAACGTTAGTATCAATATATCCGGTCATCAATTGGAACAACAGGGTTTTGTCGAGTACCTATCTGCACTATTACAACGCTATCCCACGGTTCAACCCTCCCAGTTCGAGTTAGAAATACTAGAAACGGTGGCTCTCAAAGATATTGATAACGCATGTTCCATAATGAACGCCTGTCGCCACTTAGGAATGTCTGTGGCTATAGATGATTTTGGAGCTGGCTACTCTTCGTTAATCTACCTCAAAAAGCTACCTGCGGACATCCTCAAAATCGATCAAGCCTTCGTCCGCGATATGTTGAAAGACCCGGCTGACTTGGCTATTATCAAAGGTATCATCGGTTTAAGTCAAGCAGTGCACCGTAAAGTCATTGCCGAAGGTGTGGAAAGCGAGGCTCATGGTCTGGTTTTACTAGACCTGGGGTGCGACTTAGGTCAAGGCTATTGTATTGCCAAACCCATGCCAGCATCTGAGCTACCAACCTGGATCAGCCATTACAGTCAGCTTCCAGCTTGGGCTAATGCCACTAGTACAAATAAAGTAGCTGCCTCACAGCCCCATATCAGTTTATCCAAATTTTGGACCAAACGAGTCATAAAATAGCTTAGCATTCCCAGATAAATAAAATATAATAGCTCACCTCTGTTTTAGCGCGAGAAAGCCCGGTCTTTTGTATTTAAATTACAGTTGCTGCCCCTGAAATTCTAGACATGTTAACAATTACGCTTACATATATCCCGTGTTTTCTTATACTTATATAAAATACGCCAATTTGTCATACCAAATTCCTCACGTCCATGCTAGATTTTAAAAACAGTTTCACAACAGGTACTATTATGGCTTGGTATCACCAATCTGCACCGCAAGTTTTTTCTCCTGCCACCCCCTACCCATCTTGCAATTAATTTTAGGAGTAAAGTGGCATGTCCTCTATACGTAATAAACTTATCGTGCTTTTTGGAGGCACATCTATAGTGGTTTTAGCAATGGCGGCATGGTTTAGCTTTGAAAACATAGAAATATTTCGAGAGCTAAGAAATAGCCATATTCAATCCCTGTTTGCTAAAAATGTTGAAACCATGGACCGCATGGCTATTAAATTCGAATTTGCAGCTCAAAACATCGGTGCCGGAGCTAGCATTTTGCGCAAGCTAAAACATTTAAATCCAGAACTCAATTTGGAAACTGAGGTAAAAACGTTTCTGCTTGCTATTTACGAAAACCTTCCCGAGTCCGTAGGCGGTGGTTTTTGGTTTGAACCCAAGCAATTTGATCCTAATCAAACCCTATATGGACCGTACGTATTTAGAAAGGATAATAAACTCAATTTAACTTGGGAATACAATACAGAATCTTATAATTACATCAAGCAAGGTTGGTACCTTACTGCCCTGCCGGAAACCTGGGATCGCAATCAAAAGCGCGAGCAAAAAACATATTGGACTCCACCATACCAAGATACAGTATCCGGTATTACCATGATAACTGTGGATGCCTTTATCCATGATGAACATGGAAAAATTATAGGTTTAAGCACCGTAGATTGGGAATTAGACGACATTTTAGCTAAACTAGAACAGAAACGCCCCACACCTGGCACCAAATCCTTCATGGTAGATATTGCTTCGGATAAGATAGTGCTTTATGGTCCGGATAGTACCATGAAGCTTAAGCCAGCCGCGAAAATCCCATGGTTAAGTAGCCTTAAACCCACCGCTAACCAAACTATCCTTACTACCATCGAGGTAGACAACACGCTATACCACATATACTACACCTTAACCAGCAACGGTTACCTGTACGGGATAATGATTCCCGATGCAGAATTTATGCCAGAAGTAATAGAGGTAGAGCGCTACGGTGAATTCGGTTTATTTATTACATTTATAGTAATGCTTGGCGCAATGCTAGCCCTATATCGATCAATAGCCTCTCCCATTGAACAACTTGCCAACACAGTTAAGAAAATTGGCGAAGGTGACTATGAAGCCCGTACCAGGATAACCGGTACCGATGAAATAGCGGGCCTAGGCCAAGCCCTAGATCGCATGCTCGATGAACGCGTTAAAACCCTCGTCGAAACCGAACGCGAAAAGGAAGACATCAGTAACTCAGTCATTCGTTTACTAGAAGTAGTATCCCAACTTAGTCAACGGGATTTAACCGTAAAAGTTCCCGTCACCGAGGATGTAACAGGTCTGATTGCCGATGCTTTGAACCTACTTACCAGCGAAACCGCCAAAGTTTTACGTGGTGTTACCAGAATATCCGAATCAGTAGCTAGCAGCTCCCAAACAGTCAAATCTCAATCTGACATTGTTATCAACTCAGCCGAACGCGAACGCCAGGCCGTAGACAGAACTGCATCCGAGTTATCCAATGCCGCTGAAGAAATGCAACGCATTGCCCGCTTAGCTCAAACCTGCAATAATTCAGCAGAAACCGCCATTGAAACCACTCAAGCTGCCCTACGTACTGTAACCAGCACCGTAGAAGGCATCAATAGCACCCGCGACACCATCAAAGAAACCGAAAAACGCATCAAGCGACTTGGCGAACGCTCTCAGGACATCACAGTAGTAGTTAATCTAATCAACACTATAGCAGAACGTACCCACATCTTAGCCCTTAACGCCAGCATGCATGCCGCCTCCGCTGGTCAAGCTGGACGGGGTTTTGCTGTAGTTGCCAACGAAGTGCAAAGGCTAGCTGAAAATGCCCGCGATGCCACTTCGCGCATCTCAACCCTGGTTAGCAATATCCAAATCGAAACTGTGGACACAGCTAATGCCATAAATGCTGCAATCAACCAAGTCATAGACGGTAGCCGACTTGCCGAGTTAGCTGGTGAACAAATGATGCGTACCCAAAAAACCACTGCTGAATTAGTCGATGGTGTCCGACAAATATCTGAGCGTTCTCAAAACCAGGCCCGAGTTAGCGTGGAATTACTCAACCGAGCCAATCAAATTCAAGAAAGCACTCAACAAACCAGTGACCAATTACGCGATCAAACAACGCATACTAATCGTCTGGTAGATTTAGCCAAAGAGCTGTTAGATTCCGTGCGTGTGTTTAGACTTCCCCCATAACCACTGGCAACTTGACCAACGGCTCACAAGCATACCATGGAAACCCACAATTGTAATTCCAGAGCCATAGCCCAACTTGGTATTGCCATATGCCACCCCATTGTATGCCATTAAACTTACACTTCATGTTATTATTTAAGGCTTTAACCCAAATATGCACCTCCACATTCTAGGTATTTGTGGCACCTTCATGGGCGGCATTGCCCAACTCGCAACTGCTCAAGGACACCGCGTTACTGGATCCGATGCCAACATCTATCCACCTATGAGCAACCAACTTGCAGACGCTGGCATCAAAATTTACCCAGGATATGTTCCCGAACACCTGCAACCAGTTCCAGATCAAATAATCGTCGGCAATGCCATGACCCGAGGTAATCCCTGCATTGAATACATGCTGGATAATAACCTACCCTACACCTCAGGCCCACAATGGCTCGCAGAAAACGTGCTTAACCAACGTTGGGTCTTAGCCATAGCCGGTACTCATGGTAAAACCACAACAACCTCTATGCTAGCCTGGATCCTAGAGTACGCTGGCTTAAAACCAGGATTTTTGATCGGAGGAGTACCTACTAATTTCAATGTATCCGCCCGGCTTGGTCAAACCCCATTTTTCGTAGTAGAAGCTGACGAATACGATACTGCATTTTTCGACAAGCGCTCCAAATTCATTCACTATCACCCTAAAACTCTAGTTTTAAATAATTTGGAAATGGATCACGCCGATATATTCGACAACCTGGCCCAAATTCAAAAACAATTTCATCACCTAGTACGCACCATACCCGCATCTGGACGCATTCTCTATCCACTAACCGACCCGGCACTGAACGCAGTGCTAGACATGGGCTGTTGGACTCCCAAAGAAACCCTGGATATTCACAATGACGCCAATGCTACTTGGCAAATTCAGGATGCCAATACCGACGGCAGTAGCTTTAGCATAGCCCATAAATCTCAACTCATAGGCCAAATACAATGGTCCCTAACTGGCAACCATAACATGGCCAACGCCCTAGCTGCCATTGCCGCTGCTGCCCATGCCGGTGTACAGCCTAAAACTGCTATTGACGCACTTAATAACTTTGGTGGCGTAAAACGGCGGATGGAATTAACAGGGGAAGTTTCTGGCATAAAAATCTACGACGATTTTGCCCATCACCCCACTGCAATTGCTACCACCCTGGCCGGCTTACGTGCCCAAGTTACCAATGCCCGTATCTTTGCCATACTCGAACCGCGCTCCAACACCATGCGTTTAGGAACCCACAGCGGCCAATTAGCAGCATCGTTACAACATGCTGATTATATACATGTTTACACCCCACCCAGCCTGTCTTGGGATGCCCAAACTGCCCTTTCCAGTCTCGGCTCGCGCCTTAGCATTCACACCCAAACCGATGCCATAATCGCCGATTTAGTGACCAAAGTACTTCCCGGAGACCACATAATAATTATGAGTAACGGCGGCTTCGAAGGCATTCAACAACGTCTGCTGCAAGCCTTAACCAATAGCCAACTGCAACTCAACCATTGACGTGGTTACCACCGATCCACCCCCAATAATTTCCAATAACCAAGCCCTTACCGTGGCTATCACTGGAGCATCTGGCGCTCGCTATGGCCTACGCCTGTTGGAATGCTTAGTCCAAGCCAATATACCCATATATTTGCTGATATCACCCTCCGGACGCGCCGTACTACGTACCGAGTTTGATCTCAAGATACCCAAGCATCCCCAAAAAATCAGCCAAATTCTCACTCAATACCTACAGGCACCGCCTGGACAAATTGCAGTTTTTGGGTCCAAACAATGGACCGCCCCCGTAGCCAGCGGTAGCAACCCACCACGAGCCATGATCGTATGTCCTTGTACCACAGGAACTTTAGCCGGAATTGCTACTGGACTAAGCACTAACCTGATTGAGCGAGCCGCATCGGTTATGCTTAAAGAACGTCGGCAATTAATCCTGGTAATCCGTGAAACTCCGCTTTCACCACTACACTTGGAAAATATGCTGCGTTTAGCCAATATTGGTGTTTTAATTATGCCAGCAAGCCCCGGATTCTACTTTAAACCACAATGCATTGAAGATCTAATAGATTTTATTGTAGCCAGAATACTAGATCAACTGAGCATACCCCATACTCTTACCCCGCGCTGGGGTGATTAATCATGCTTAACCATAACTGATTGGCCAACATTATGACTTGGATTGATTACGGAATAGTAGGTATTATCGGAATATCCGCCTTATCAGGTTTATTCCGCGGCCTAATACGCGAGGCATTATCTACTGTGGTGTGGATACTAGCCCTGTGGCTAGCATGGTACTATTTTCGCACCCTTGCTGACTATTTACGGCCATGGATTGGATCCCAATCCATTCGACTTGCCGTCGCCTTCGTTATAGCCTTTTTAATCGTCGTTATAGTAGGCGGTTTAGTTGGAATGTTACTAGGCTTGTTAGTGGATAAAAGCGGATTATCTTTTATAGACCAGCTACTTGGAGCTGTATTTGGCATCGCCCGCGGCGTCATGTTAGTAACCATATTAGTGCTGTTGGGTGAACTTACAACCTTACCCAAGGAAGATTGGTGGCGTGAGTCCCAATTAATAGGTAATATACAACATATTGCCGCATGGATTGTTGAGTTTTTGCCACCGGATATTGCCAGATACTTTCGCCCTTAAACCACTAATGCATGGATACTTAAAACACATAAAAATTATCAATGTCCACAGTAATTTTATGTATCAGAAACTAACTCATGCTAACGCTGTACTTAACCCATTGTTTAATCCATCGGCGCTTGCGAGATAATTTATGTGTGGTATTGTAGGAATGACTGGCACCAGTCCAGTTAATCAAACTTTATACAACGCCCTTCTCCTATTGCAGCATAGAGGTCAAGATGCTGCAGGCATGGTTACATGTGAAAATCGTAGGTTGTTTTTACGCAAAGGCGATGGCCTGGTGCGCGATGTGTTTCACAACAGACATATGCTGGAATTACGTGGTAATATCGGCATAGGCCATGTTCGGTATCCAACTGCTGGTTATCGCAGTACCGCTGAAGTACAACCTTTTTACGTTAATTCTCCCTATGGTATTAGCCTAGCTCATAACGGTAATTTAACTAACACTGAGCAGCTGAAAAAAGAGGTATTTCGTGACGATTTAAGGCATATAAATACCGATTCCGATTCGGAAGTACTCCTTAATGTCTTTGCCC
>JXSN01000124.1 GCA_001276605.1 Achromatium sp. WMS2 | reverse complement strand
GCCCAAGGTGAGGATATTATTGATGCCAGCGCCGCAGAGCAAGCTCTGTATTATTATGGTCATACCGCAACTCCGCGTAAATCCCAAAAAGCCAAAAATTGGCTTGCCAGCATGGGCACACCCATCAGCAAATTTATCGCCAATCACACTGGTTATACCACCACTGCGGGCACTACTGATACAGATACTTTGCGCAAATGCAATGAAGCACTACAACGCGAAAATGAGAGGCTACGCAAACAACTAGGATTTTACGACGAACAAGGTATCGTCCGGTGGCACCTGCTCATGGGTACAACCCTGGATTACCAGTTGCGGGTGTTAGGCGCAACTTTAAAAGCCGAAGTGGAAACTGCCGCTATTGCCCAGCGCGTGGATTTTGTGATCGAAAACCTACGTTTACACACCCAAGGCCGGGCAGTTTTAGACGGCTTAGATCCAGCCGCTGATCACAATCTTATAACCTACAAATCGCATCATGAAGCCCTAGATGCGGATGCGATCAACGAGCTGATTAGCTATTTTGTGGAGTATAAAAAAGGGTTTATTAAACAGGGGATGGATAACAAACAGAATAAGTATACTTATCATTTAGTTGCAGTATGCACCCGTTATCCGGAAGCTTTGGCCAAACAGGCTGGGAATAAATGGTCGCAGATCAAACCTGGGGTGTATAACATTGATTGGCTTGTGAATATTACAGTTATTGTGACTTCCAAAGTAACAATGCAACCGCGAAATAGCGCCTGGCTGTTGTTTAGTCACGATCGGGAGCGAGTTGAATATGCGCTAAATTTGCCGGAAAATGCACAAATTCCAGAATATATACCAAAGCTGTTACGGGATGAGTTGGATAAAAATCAATAGTTCCGACATTCCGCATGTCCTATCCAGTTCCGGCATATAATTCCGATAGTGTATCCCAAGAAGTTCTAATAGTGTCAGTTGAATCTTGTTGAGATTTGAAACAATTTATCTCTTTCTGCCAACTATAATTATATGAATTCCAGCAAAAAATTGGAATACCCATCTTGCTGTTGGCTTGGAGGTAGGTTTACCTTTTTGATCTACAAAAGTAGCTTTATTCGCTTGCAACACGCGTCGAATACGCAGTTCTAGTGCTGAGTACACTAACAGGCACAAAGTCATCACCATCATCAGTGCCATAATGCGCTTTGGTGATTTTAAAAACAGGGTTGATGCCATGAACATCGGGTCTTTGAGAAAACGGAAGGCACGTTCGACTTTTTGCTGATCTTTAGTGTATATTTCGATTACTTCGCCGTCTGTAATCGCACTGTAATCTAACTGATTTGTGGCTATAATGAAGCAACTTTTACGCCGTAACATATTGTTTCTATATGCTATTATAGATGCTATGGTTCCCGTAATATGATAAGTGTAGTAATCCGGCTGACGGTCTTGAGTTGGTCGTCCTTTGCGATTAAAACGACTGATTATGGTAATCTGCATATCGTTAATCGTTGTTGCTTGCAGAGTTTCTGCAAATTTTTTAGCAACTTGACGAGCATCTGCTTCGCAGGCAAATGATTGTTTGCAAATGGATAGCTAATAAGCGAGCGCATACTGGAAAGTAAATCAGCGGAATAGGTGAATAGGTGCCGCTTTACAAGTGAACCTAGCTCTCCTGGGTAACTCCACTGGAGCAAACAAACAAATCATAGGTGCTGTAAGATTATTTTACTATATAGCTTGCGGACTTAAACCTGCTGGTCTCAACCGCCGGATGCGGAAAACCGCATGTCCGGTGGTGTGGGAGGACTAACGGGCGCAATCCCGTTGACTCGACTCGATAGAACGCGGGAAAGATAAAATATGCGTGCGATTACGCTATACTATTAATTCAAACAGGGCTAGGGGCCAGTGGCCCCTAGGGGTGGATTTTCTTTATGTAACCGGGTACTTAAGTTTATGGTTACAGACAATGCCAGTATTTGCCAGTGGCCAATATATTATAAGCGCTCTTCAGCAGCTGTTACCAGCTTGGACTGTAGCAGCTCCGCGGGTAATTTGCCTTGCATACTGGCTTTTAGTGGTGGCAGTAAAAGGTCATAGAACAGCTCGGCTCTAACAATAGCGGGTTTGAGGCTCGCGGGTATGGCATAGGTCAACACTCTGGTTTCATTGGGATTGAGTCTTGAATCTTGCAGCACCGCTGTAGCCAGTGGTGGAGGTGTGGGTTTACCAGTGTTCGCGTTACCGAGGGTGTACCAAAAAGCTGCTTTAGGGTCATCTATTACTGGGTTACGTTGATAATTTTGCCATAAAACTTTGCCAGTTTGATCGTAGGCTGCAAGTTTTAGGTAGGCAAGGCGAAATGGAGCCCCTGTAGGGAAGCTATGGGGCAGGCGATTATGCAATTTTAGTGTGACGTTGATGTTGTCTGCTTGTATATTCAGGGCCATATCTAGGCTTACGCTGCGACTTAGCATTTTGGCATCATGTCCACCGCCCATAGTGTGATCGGCTATGGTTACGAATTGTCCTGGGATGGGTTGCCCATTGTGTAGTTTGGGAACGGTGACGTTGGGCATATGGCAGGCTTGGCAGTTGGTAAATGAGCCACCTTTGGCATATTCGGCTCCGGTAATACATAGGGGAGTACCAAAGGAATTGTTGCGTTGTTCATGGCATCCCATACATATGTCGTTGCTGCCAAACAGGTTGGCTTTATTACCCTGCAAAGGTATGGTATGAAATACGGGATGTGGCCAGTTGGGATTTGCAGTTTGTTGGGTGTCGGTGCTGTAGGTGATTCCAGATGGTCCATACAATGTATATGGGTTTTGCTCGTAAGCTGCTATTCCATAACGTGGTTTGCCAGTTTTAGGATCTTTTATACCGTGGTAGGCATTGAAAGTGTGGCAGGTGGTGCAACCAACGCCGTTAGCGTAGGCTGGTTTGGCATCTAGTTTGGTTTTGTTTTCCGCCGCGGCTATAGGGGCATGACATTGCAAACATACTGGATAGTTGTCTTTTTTAGTTGGAATATTCGGGCCGCGTACCCCTTCGGCGGTGGGATCTCCCATGACATTGCGGTAAAAGGCTCCGTGGATAGGATCTTTTAGTGCGCTGCTGTTGGCGTGCATGGATCCTTGCCATTGTTGATAAATTTCGGCATGACACTGTTGACATGCCTCCGCTGGAACATGCAATACGCTTTTATCAGGGGTATTTGCTGCTAGCCCGGGATTAAACCAGGTTGCAAGTATATGCAAGAGTAAAACTAGCGAGATTTTTTTTGTCATTAGGATCTCGTGTGTGCTATGTAATTGATATTTAAATCCAGATATATATTTGTGTATTGCCGATATGCAGTTATCGTTCTATGTGACACTGGTAATATATAAATGGTATTTGTGCTATTATGTTATGAACATTAAGGTTGGGTTTGTGGCCTTAAGTTTAACACTTGGGCATGATCGCAAAAACACTAGCTAAAAGTAAATGACTTAGCTCATGTTAATGGTTATAATATGTTATTTTATATATCATTATATTCAAAAATTATAGTTTTATGGTAAGCGTGGATTAGTTACGTTGTTGCTCAAGACGGCGGAGAAAAAATTGCATGATTTGGAGGTATAATTCGTGACCAGCTATTTTATCCTCTACATCGCCATCAATATTTGGATTGTCATTAACTTCTATGACATAGACCCCTTTGGGAGTTTGTTTTAGATCCACACCATATAGGCCGTCACCTATGAGTTTGGCAGCCCGTAGTGCGGTTTTTATTACTTTGGGAGGGGTATCAGATATAGATAAAGTTTCAAAATCACCACTATAGGCATTTTGTTGGTCATCATGGTTGTATATTTGCCAGTGTCCTGCTGACATTAGGTATTTGCATACGAATAGCGGTTTGCGGTCGAGGATTCCGATGCGCCAGTCGAACTCTGTATACATGTATTCTTGTGCTAGAATGAGGTCTGATTCTTTAAACAGGGTTTTACAAATTGCGAATAGTTCTAAGTTATTTTGGACTTTGTATACGCCGCGTGAAAAGGATCCATCTGGAATTTTCACTATAATAGGAAAATTCATGATATTTCCTAGTTGTTTTTCCTGACCTCGACTAAGAATTAAAGTTTTGGGGGTAGGTACACGATTAGCACGTAGTAATTCTTCTAAGAATACTTTGTTGGTGCAGCGTAAAATTGAGTCTGGGTCGTCGACTACGACCAGACCTTCTTTTTGTGCTCTTCTAGCAAACCGAAAGGTATGGTGGTCAATCTGGGTGGTTTCGCGAATAAACAGTGCGTCGTATTCAGCTAGGCGTACATAATCTCGTTTTTGGATGAGTTCTGGGTTTAAACCTGATTCCTTGGCGGCAGAGATAAAATGTTGAATGGCCTCACTATCTGATGGTGGTAATTTTTCTTTGGGATCGTGTAGTATGGCTAAGTCATATTTATAACTAGGTCTAGTTTTAGGTTTGCGCCAGGGTTTGGTAATATAACGTTTTAATGCGGCTAAAAATGTATTTTGTTCTATTTCAGTACAATTTTTTAGGCTAAGGGTGCGAATACCAGCAATATGCCAGCCGGCTTTGTATTTTAAATCAACTTGTAGGATTGGTACCTTAAAGCCTTCAAAAAGCTGTTGGGCTAAGTCTTGTAATGCTGGTAGATCACAGTGTCCGAAGAATAAAACCACTTTTAGGCGGGTGGTATCTGGATCCAATCCTTGCTGTACGATGGCTTTTTCTACCTGATCATCAAGTTCTTTGGTTGTAAGGCTGTATATGGAGCGACGACTGAGGTCTTGAATGGTGCGTACTGTGGGGATTACCCGATGGCCACGTGCTTCAGCAAGTAGTGAACAGTAGTAGCCGTGGCTTGCGTAACTATAACTACGACACATATTTATAATGCGTAAACGTCGTTGCGGTGGATAATTACCACTCGTTAAATAGTCTTTAACCGGTACTACTGATAGATTTGGAAAATACGTTGGCCAGTCTTTGGTGTTTTCTATTATGATTACGTGTTCAGACACGGTTTAGCCCCGAATGTACCGGGTGGGTAATCTTAGGGCCATGATCTTGGTTCTAAACATGACTATTTTATGTATTACTCTTTAAGTTTTTTATGAAAAAGCTCAGGATAAGGTATGGGCCTTGTTCCTATGAGCAGTAGATAATAGTGGTAAATACCGGCTATTAATTATTGTGTTTATGCGCTGATATTTAAGGTAAATAGTAACAGCTGGGCTTATCTATAATCAAGTATGTGAACTAAAAGTTAGAGGATATGACCAAGGGTATTTGGCCCTCTCTTCTGTTGTCTTGGTTGGGGTCTTGATTTAAGGTAAGTAGTTACGTTAAGCCTTAATGGTTATACGCGGTGGTATTATAAATGCTATTGTGCGTGGGTTGATTGGATTATATTCATTATAGTTAGATGATTGATGTGTAACCTGGAATTTTGGTATGGGGTTATGCAATGGTCGCGGGGCGGGTCGTAATTAATTGTGTATATGTTAGGAGTATCTCAAAATGTCTAAGTTTATGATCTTACCGTGTAGTGATCCTGTTAATATACGTTTGTTAAAGGCTCCAAGCGATTATGCAGGTCAGGAGCTGTTTCGGCATGTGACTGGGATCATTGCGGAGGTAGAAAGCCGCAATCCGGCTTATACATGGGATGATATCGCGGAACAGTTGGAATTAAATGGTTATGAGGTGGTGTCCTTTGTGTTAGGTCCGTCACAGGATTAGGTGTTGATACAGATGCTTTTACCTAGAAGTTTATTTGAATAGTAGTAAATTAATTATGGATTAGGTTGGATGCACATTTATTTGTTGAGTGTTGGCACCAAAATGCCTAATTGGGTACAGGTTGGTTATGCGGAGTATGCGAGGCGGTTTGGTAACGGATGTTCTCTGAGATTGGTAGAAATTCCATTGGGTAGGCGTGGAAAGGATCAGGATGTGGCGCGGGCTGTTGCGCAGGAGGGTGAGCATATATTGAGGGCATTACCAGATTGTGATTTTTGGCTAGTCGCATTGGATGTAACTGGGCGTGATTTTTCCACTATGGAGTTTGCTGGGGAAATAAATCGCCATTTGGCATCTGGTCGTGATTTAGTCATTATGATCGGGGGGCCTGATGGATTGTCTACAGTTTGTCAACAGCGGGCGCATGATAGGTGGTCTTTGTCGCGTATGACTTTTCCGCATTCGTTAGTTCGAGTTGTTTTGGCGGAGCAATTATACAGGGCTTGGAGTGTGGTGCAGGGACATCCGTATCATAGGGAGTAATCAGATTTTGTGCGTTGTCTGCAACGTGGCTATTCGTTGGAATTCAGGTAGTCTGTCGTGCTGTGGGGTGGGGTGACTTTGAAATATGAATTGGTATCGTTGGGATAATGAGAAGTTAATTTTGTCGTTACTGGTTCAGCCGCGGGCGTCTAGGGATGAATTTGTCGTGGCGCCGGACTCTATTTGCCGGGTGCGTTTGACGGCTCCGCCTGTGGATGGGCGTGCTAATGCTCATTTGGTGGCG
>JXSN01000123.1 GCA_001276605.1 Achromatium sp. WMS2 | reverse complement strand
AGTAATCAGCGGGGTTTGGTTATTGTGCTGAATAAGATAGATACGCTGTGGGATGAGTTGAAGTTTCCGCATGAGATAAAGGGGGTTATTGCGCGGCAAAGGGCTGCGACGGCTAGAACCTTGGGTATTAGCGAGGATTTGATTTTTCCAATTTCTGCGCAAAAGGCGCTTGTAGCCAAAATAAAAAATGATCCGAGTTTACTTGCCGAAAGTGCTTTGGTGGCACTGGAAAATTATTTGAGCAGTAGTATTTTGCCTTTGCGTCAGCAGTTAGTTGTGGATATTGTGGAAAAGGATGTTGGGCGTTTAATCGATGCTAATCGTGTTTTGATTTCGCAGCAGATAGGCCATATTAAGCAGGAGCTGGGTGAGTTGGAGAAAATAAGCGATAAAAGTGAAGAGGTTATCCAGCAATTATTGGAGAAAACCCGGGTTGAGCAAACTAAACATTTGGAAATTATCACGCAATTTCAGTATAGCCATATTGAAATTCATAAAGAGTCTCTTGTGCTACAGGAGTTTGTGGATCTTACAAAAGTGGATGCTTGGATAGAGGATACGCGTAAAAAAATGCTAAGTAGTTGGACTACTCATGGTATGAGTTGGGCAATAAGGACGTTATTTGATGAACTGCGTGGTTTTATGCAGGAAATAGCGACTAAATCTGATAAGGTTAGGCGGATGATTCGTAATAGTTATAAGGGTATTCAAGATGAGTTGGGGATTAGTACTGTCCAGGCTCCAAAATTTAATGTTTTGCAGTATAAGGTGGATTTAGACTTTTTGTATCAGGAGGCAGAGTCTTTTAGGCGGGTGCCGTTTTTGGCTATTGCGACTCAAAGCTTTGCTATTGATCGTTTTTATAAGGTGCTGGGTCTTAAGGGGCGGGATATTTTTCAGAAATTAGACCGGGATATGCGAGATTGGCTTGAGCATGCGTTAGATCCTTTAAAATTACAGATTGAAGAGCATAAGAGTATGACTGAAAAGAAGTTGCTCAGTTTGCAAAAAATTGGGCGTTCGAAGAATACATTGCAGGCGCGCATTAACAAGTTGAGGGCTGAAAGTGTAAAACTTGCGCGCCAATTGACTGTGTTGCGCCGCATATATAATGATATGTACACTTTGCGGGTTATAGACGATACACCTAAGGTACGTGCTGGCAGTTCCTAAGGTGCATATGAGTTAAGGATGGTGTGGATGCGGTGGGTGCTGGGGATGGGCTGGTTCGCGGTGCGGCATGTGCATATTTTCACTCCAACGGGTACCTGTGATCCAGTGGCCGGGTTCGATCAAGATCATACCTTGTTCCCAGGCACGTCTGCTAAGTCTGGTGTAGGTTAGTTCACGGAGGTGACGTTGGGCTTGGGGGGTTACTGCTGCTTCCATGGCTTGACGGTATTGTATCCGTTCGGGTTCAGTAAATAGGTCCCTGGCCCTAACTGGCTTGCGTTGTCTGACAGTTTTATGTAAATCTGGTAGTGAGAGGCCGCCGGTCATAAGTGTTGATTGTTGTTGGGGCGCTGGCATTGCTGATACAGGGGTTGGAGTTACAGGTGCCGGGGCCACGGGTGCTGGGGCATTGGGGGCTGGAGCCGCTGCCGGTGCTGGTATATTAGGAGCAGGGGCTGGAGTCACAGGTGCCGGTGCTGGGGCATTGGGGGCTGGAGCCGCTGCTGGTGTTGGTATATTAGGAGTGGGGGCAGGAGCCACAGGGGCGGGGGCTACCGGTGCTGGCGGCGGGGCAACAGGAGCTGCTGGTGTTGGTGTCGGTGCGGCTGGTGCGACTATGATTGCGGGGTTTTTGGGGGTAGGAGTGGGTTGGGCTGGTGCTGGGGCGATGGCGGGAGCTACGGGGTTGGGCTTGATGTTGGCGATGTCGACTAGTTTTATTTTACGGCTGGGTTTTGCAGCCAGTATGGTGATATTTACTTGGGGTTTAGTGTTTTTGTCATATTCCTGACCTTCTTCTAGGGCCTCCGCTCTGGAGATCAGTGGTACCGATCCCCAGTATAGGCTTAGAGCTAACCCAAAGGCTATCCGATATATTTGTTGTATACTTTTCAACTGTTTTCCAGAATTGGTCTTAGAGTTTACAGCAATTGCGCACTGGGTTGGATAATATGGTTATGGGACTCTAGGTAGTGATGGAATGCGTGGTGCTACAGGCTTTTCAGGATGCGGTGTTGGGGTTTTCTCCGGGTGCATTATTTCGCCCCAATGTAGGCCTCCGTACCAAGGTTGGGGTTCAGACATGACCATGCCTTTTTCAGCCGCCCGTAGTCGTAGGCGATTGTAGGTTTCGTTCCTAATCGCATGTTTTGCCTCTGGAGTTGGCGCTGCACTCATGGCACGCCGGTATTCGGCTATTTCCACTTGGGTAATTAAGGCACGCGGGTGCACAGTCTTTTTAGGGGCTGGATTTTGGGATGGCGGATTGGCTTTGGGGGCAGTTGCACTGGTAATTGGTGCTGCCGGTACCAGTCCAGTCGAGGCCATGAGGAGTGTTGCGATTAAGATTTTGAGTTGACGCATGGAATTTCCGTTTTACGAGTATCAGTTGTCACTTAGGGAGTCAAGATCCAGGCTATGCCCGTACCTTGACTTATTGTATCATAGAAATAATATTTTTATGTGTTGATTAGGACTTGGATTTTGGCCTTACTGTGAGCATGGGGTCGGCTGCTGAAATTGTGACTGTGGCGGTGGAGTTAGCAATTTCTACGTCTAATGCTTTGACTTGGCCATCGAAGGATTCGGAGCTACCTGGTTCTATTTCTTTGATTTCCGTAGGTAATCCCATGTCATTTAAAAGGTTGATAAATGGATCGGGATCCAATTCTTCAACGTTGACCATGGTTTGGGGATTCCATATGCCTTGGGCTACCAGCATGGCCGCGGCTACTGGTGGTACTCCGGCGGTGTAGCTTATGCCTTGAGATCCAACTTCCTCGAAGCATTTTTTATGATCAGATACCTGATATATGAAAATTTCGCGATGTTTTCCGTCTTTAATGCCTTTGACGAAATTTCCAATGCAGGTATTACCTGTGTATCCAGCGGCTAAGGTTTTCGGATCTGGTAGCAAGGCTTTAACCACTTTGAGTGGAACTACTTGTTGACCAGTAGTTAGGGTAACTGGCAGGTGCGATAGTAGGCCTAGGGTGCGTAGTACGGTAAAAACATTTATATAGTGGTCACCAAATCCCATCCAGAATCTGATGCTGTTGGCATCGATATTTTTGGATAGTGAATGCAGTTCATCATGACCATTTAGGTAAATGGGACATTTTCCGGCTACTGGAAACTCGTAGACCCGTTTTACGGAGTGAGTTGGATATTCACGCCATTGACGATCGATCCAGGTCCAAACCTTTATAAATTCACGAAAATTAATTTCAGGATCAAAATTGGTAGCAAAATATTTACCATGGCTTCCTGCGTTAACATCCATGATGTCAATGGTATCAATAGTATCAAAATAGTGTTTAGCCGCTATTGCACAGTAGGCATTCACAACCCCTGGGTCAAAGCCAGCACCTAAAATTGCAGTCAATCCAAGCTGTTGGCATCTATTTTTGCGTTTCCATTCGTAATTGGCATACCAAGGTGGAGTTTCGCAAACCTTATCTGGTTCCTCGTGAATGGCAGTATCTAAGTACGCGGCTCCCGTTTCTAAACAGGCCTCTAGTACCGACATATTGATAAAGGCCGCGCCTAAATTAATCACTATTTCAGTATTGGTTTCCTGAATTAATCGCACCGTAGCCGCCACATCAGTAGCATCTAGTTGCTTGGAATACAAGCGTGGTTCCGAATCTTTTAGATGCCCTTTGTGATTAATACTAGCTATTATCTCATCACATTTACTTATGGTACGTGAGGCTATACCAATATTTCCTAGCACATCATTGTGCATAGCCGCCTTGTGAGCTGCGACATGGGCAACTCCACCGGCTCCAATTATCAACACATTTCTCTTCACTGCTAATTATTCCTAATATCTTATTAAACGTTGATTATCACCATACTTGAGATTGATTACAGATTGATTACACCGTAGCCTTACTATTGTCAAGCTAAATGGCCAAGATCACACCATTATTTCAAATTCAAAATCAATGCGGCGGTAAGGGATAAGGAAATGGATAAAAATCAGGGTATGGCGTATAATAACTGTCCGCCGCCCCCCGTTCCAGCAATTTAATTTGCTGTTGATGATCAGATTCCAACTCATGGTAGCGCGCGTTTGCCATATTACGATACCAATCCGCCTGTTGATTAGCCTCGCGTACCCGGTTAGCCACCCAAGGATCTATCGCCCGCAAACGTTCCTCATTAGCTTCCCGCTTGGCACGGCGCCGGGCATTTATAAATTCTCTTTGGGCTCGCACCTCCTCAAGCCATAATTGCATATAACTTGATGGTGGCATTGAAAAATTATCTGACCGTTGCGGGCTATACACGGGTACAGCATCTACTCCCTTGGGCATTACGAGCATAGATGCCATCCAAGCCAAAAACACCAGCGTCAGGAATTCGTATGTCACGTATATAATCTCAGCAAACCACAAGACCAAACCAAGAAGTAATCACCTATAAATACAAATGTTTATAATAAAATTAACAATTACACTTGTTATGCCAAATAACAATTTTCTTGTATTCTAAATTGAATACATAAAGAATAATTTGATTTAGATCAAAGAACAATACCATTGCATAAGCCCTAGATATACCGTTGCCGGCATCTAACCATAAGAAATTACAATATTTTTCAGCTATTGGTAACAGCAAACTGCGCTACCCATCAGCAGACACCTAATCCCATGGGGGGTCGCAACAGAACGCAGCAACCAACCCCTTCAAGCTACATAACTTGCAAAAAATGCGGTCGAGATACCAAAATATTGCTAGGATTAAGATTAGAACTTGCATAGTTAGAGCAAACCAACATAATAGCTTTATAAATAGTTAAACTGGCACGCCTCCTCTCCACACCTAATATATGCTAAACTTAGCCAAACCTTGTTTAGACTAAAGACCAAATTAAGTTACACAGAACACCAACGATACAGCAAAAAAGATTAGAATCGCTTTACTATACTTAATCGCATAGATTGCACCAAATAAAAACATTATAGGTTATAATTTCGATCCAAATTGCCAGCGATAGACAGATCGTAAACCAACACTTAAAACCATGGATGAATCACACCGTTTTTCCTGAACATAAAAAATACAGTGCCTTTGTAGTTGACGACGACCCAGTAATACTGAAACTCATCGATCACTGCCTCAGTCGAACTGGCTTCACTATAAGCACCGCCGGTTCTGGAACTGACGCCCTGCAACGCATTATCGACCAACGCCCCGACTGCGTATTATTAGATATAATGATGCCAGGCATGGACGGATTCGAGGTCTGCCGGCGCCTGCGCGAACACACCCAGCTCAAAGCCACCAAAATCATCATCATGTCAGGCAAAACTTATCAATCGGACCGCTCGCACGCCCTAGCCCTAGGCGCCGACGCATTCATAAGCAAACCCGTTCACGTACCATCCTTTTCAACACAGGTGCTCCGTATCATCGAAGATCGCATTCACTTAACCTTCTGGGGAGTACGCGGCACCCTACCCCTACCAGGCCCCCGCGGCGTACGCTACGGCGGCAACACTTCCTGCGTCAGCATGGAATTCTCCAGAGGCCCAATCCTAGTATTTGACGCCGGTACCGGCATCAAAGTACTATCCGACCACTTAATGCAACGCAAACAAGTGGGCATAGACGTCAAAATATTCATCTCCCACCCCCACTGGGACCACATCAATGCCCTACCATTCTTTGCCCCCCTATACCTAAGAGGCAACACCGTAGAAATCCTAGGCCCCTGCCAACGCCACACCTGTGTCGAAGACTACATCCGCGGCCAAATGGACGGCGTATACTTCCCCATCACCGCCCAGGAATTTGGAGCCAGAGTCATCTACACCAACCTACGCGAAGAAGTCATCGACATCGAACAACGCGTAAAAGTCAGAACCATGCTACTCAACCACCCCGGACACTGCCTAGGCTACAGAATAGAATATCAAGACAAAGCCATATGCTACATCACCGACAACGAACTATACCCCATGACCAGCGGCTTACGGGACCAAGGTTACATCAACAAACTCAAAGCCTTCATCCACAACGCCACCATCCTAATCACAGACACAACCTACACCGACACAGAATATGCAAACCACATCAACTGGGGCCACTCCCCACTGGGCGAAGTTGTTAACTTAGCCCATGAAGCCAAAGTTAACACCCTATACCTATTCCACCACGACCCCAGTCAAGACGACAACGCCATCGACCACAAACTAGAAACAGCCCGCGCCCGCCTCCATCAACTAGGCTCTGGCACCGAATGCTACGCCCCAATTGAAGAAAAATTATTAATCATATAAAACAACTAAACCACAAATACCAATAAATACCCTCACATGAAAACACCACACCCCCAATGCCGTCAAAAAGTGACCCCTAACGTATTACTATAACGTTATCACGGTTATTATTAATACCCCCC
>JXSN01000122.1 GCA_001276605.1 Achromatium sp. WMS2 | reverse complement strand
CCCTGGTGATGCTTTTGCCAATCCTAAAGCCAGTATGGAAACGCTACGGCTTATTCATGAACGATTCCCGGATATGCTATTGTGTGTGGCTACTAATGGCTTGGGAATTGGGCCGTATATTGATGAATTAGCAACATTGAATGTTAGTCACGTTACTTTAACAGTAAATGCCATAGATACTAAGATTGGTGCTAAAGTTTATGCGTGGATTCGTGACGATAAACGCCCATTGCATGGCGAGCAAGCAGCAGCAGTTTTGATTGAACGGCAATTAGATGCTATCAAACGACTACGTGCCCATGACATTATTGTCAAAGTAAATTCTATAATTATCCCGGGAATTAATGATCAACATATTCCGGAAATTGCCAAAGTAGTAGCCAAATTAGGCGCCAATATCATGAATTGTATGCCTATGGTTCCAGTGCAAGGAGCAGAGTTTGAGGCAATTCCTGAGCCTGATGGCCTCACTACGGCACGGCTTCGGGCTGAATGTGGTAAGTTACTTCCACAAATGACTCATTGTGCACGTTGTCGGGCAGATTCTGTGGGATTTATTGCTGAAAAAATGACTACTATTCAGGTAGATACGTTATCTCATTATGCTAATAATTTGCATGTTAATTCGCATAAATCACGTCCGTTTGTTGCAGTGGCCTCTAGGGAAGGAGTATTGGTAAATCAGCACTTAGGTGAGACGCGTTCAGTTTTTGTGTATGAACAAAATGGTAGCGAGTTTCCACTTAAAGAGGTTCGTATCGCGCCAGCTCCAGGCAGTGGCGATGAGCGTTGGCAGGCTTTGGCTGCAATGTTACATGATTGCCGGGCTTTGTTGGTTAGCGCTGCTGGTCCCAAGCCGCAGGAAATTTTGAGTGAGCATGGGTTGCGCGTAGTAGAAATGGAGGGTTTAGTAATCGAGGGATTGCAGGCTATTTATGCTAATCAGCCTATTCCTGCTGGTATGGCTAGGCGGTTTGTAGGGTGTTCTCAGGGTGATGGTTGTCGAGGAACTGGTACTGGTTGCGGTTAGATTTTTGGTAATTAGCTGATATGTTGACTATTTCTCTAAGCCGAATAGTTTTATGCTAATCCATGATCTTCGGTGCGATTAGTATAGTGTAATTGCACTAATATGTGTTCATCTGCAATGACTATAGTACTTTGATCGTTCTCATGCTCCAGCGTGGAAACGTAGCCAGGGACGCTCTTGCGTACCATAAATATGATAGTTTTTAGTGGTTTTTAATTAAATTATACAGGAGCTTAAATTATGGTTAAACCTACACATCATATCTTTGTCTGTGGTAGTTTTCGGCCTACGGGTTCGCAAGGGATTTGTCATAAAAAGAATTCTTTGAGTTTATTGCAATATCTTGAGGAAGAGGCAGCAGAGCGGGGATTGGATGGAGTGATGGTATCCAGCACTGGCTGCTTGAAGTCCTGTGATAATGGCCCTATCGTCATAGTTTATCCGCATAATGTTTGGTATCATGAAGTTGATGAGACTTCGGCTGATGAAATACTTGATGCCATTGAAAATGATTCTCTAGTAGCGGCTTAATACTAGTTGGCCCGTTAAGAGTGCAAAATAGTTTGTACAATTGAGAATGTGTTATAGAATAATTATAATTTCTCAACTCTGGCGGGCTAAGTTCAGTATGGCGGCAATCCACGTTTTTTTCTACATCTTATTGAAAAGAAGCGCCTGAGGCGTTTGTAAAAACTATTAACGTTAAGATAGCAACAATGGAATTGATTCCCCATTTGATTGATACTACATTACGCGATGGTGTTCAGGCGCCGGGTGTGAGATTTTCCAGATCAGAACGCCTGGCCATTGCCCAAGCGTTGGCAGCCGCAGGAGTTCCTGAACTGGAAGTTGGAGTGCCAGCAATTGGGGAAACTGAACGTGATACCATTCGGGCTGTGGTTGATCTGGGACTGCCAGCACGTTTGCTTACCTGGTGTCGAGCCGTGGCTGGAGATTTGGAGGCAGCGAGTATGTGTCATGTGCACGGGGTACATTTTTCACTGCCGGTTTCAGATGTACATTTAAAGGTTTGGGGTAAAACCAGATCATGGGTATTTAATACTTTAGAGCGGTTAACTAGAGATTTCAGTGGGGCTTTTGATTATATTACGGTAGGTGCTCAGGATGCCTCACGTGCGCCGTTAGAATTTCTTACGGAGTTGGCTCAAGCCGCCAGCGCACAAGGCGTAACGCGTTTGCGTTTTGCTGATACGGTAGGAAAACTAAATCCTCTGCAAACTTTTCAAATTATTAGCCATATCCACCAAGCTGTACCAAATATTGACCTGGGTTTTCATGCGCATAACGATTTGGGTATGGCGGTCGGTAATACCATAGCTGCTATAGAAGCTGGGGCTGCGGCTGTTGATGTTACAGTAAACGGGATCGGGGAACGCGCTGGGAATGCAGCTTTGGAGGAGGTTGTTATGGCCATACATTTGACGTTAAATCGATCTTGCGGCATCAATATAAAGCATTTAGCAACCTTAAGCACTTTAGTGGCTAACGCTTCCGGGCGAGTTGTGCGTGAAGATAAACCCATAGTTGGTAGTGCGGTATTTCAGCATGAATCGCGCCTGCATTGCCGAGGATTACGCACCGATCGTCGTAGCTATGAGTTGTTTAGTCCGGAAACTGTGGGACATGTTCCTACTTTATTTAATGTGAGGGAAATTACACAACAAAAACCATGGAAAGCAATATCTGATTCTAGTTTATTGTTACAAAATCATTAATATTATTTCTAATATCTTCCAAGGTGTTTATTATGAAGGTTAGTGCGCGTAATCAATTTTTTGGCCCTATAAGTGCTATAAAAACCGGTCCAATTAATGCTGAAGTAGTTATTGATATTGGTAATGCAAATCGGTTAGTAGCCATTGTAACTAGAGATAGTGCTGAATATCTCAGATTAAGTGTTGGTATATCGGTTTACGCTTTTGTTAAGGCGCCTTGGATTATAATTACTACAGAGCCAAAGCTCAAAACTAGTGCGCGTAATAAATTGTGTGGTGTAATTATCAGTTGTCAAGAAGGTGCCTTGAATACTGAGGTTGTGCTGGAGTTGGCAGGTGGTAAAAATATAATTGCTATTATTACTAACGAGAGTGCTCGCACTATGGAGCTTGCAGTAGGCCAATCTGCCTGTGCTTTAATTAAGTCTTCTCATGTAATTCTTGCAGTTGTGGCGGATTAGATTTGGTAGTATTTGGATTTAATAGTACTTTACCGGTGTGTATGGGCATAATTATTTTTTTCAAGACACTCTAAAATGGAGCGGCTATGTTATTTTTTAATAGATATGCGATGGTGGTTTGGTGTCTGTTGTTGAATGTATTGTGTGTTCATGCGGACGAGGTGCGGGTTGCGGTGGCTGCAAATTTTATTGCCCCGGCGCGGCAAATTGCTGAATCATTTGAAATTGTTACGGGGCATAAGGTTGTCCTGTCCAGCGGATCAACAGGTAAGCTGTATGCTCAAATTAAGCATGGGGCTCCTTTTGCGGTTTTTTTATCTGCTGATAGTACTACTCCACAAAAACTGACGTTGGAGGGCTTGGCTGATCTAAATAGCCGTTTTACTTATGCTATAGGAAAATTGGTATTGTGGAGTAAGATCCCAGGCTTTGTAGATAATGATGGGGAGGTTTTGCGTGGGTCATTTGGTGTTTTAGCTATTGCTGATCCTAAGCTAGCCCCTTATGGTTTGGCTGCACAGCAAGTTTTGGTACATATGAAATTGTGGAATAAAGTTCAGCCGCACCTGGTAATGGGCGAAAGTGTTGGGCAAACTATGCAGTTTGTTGAGAGTGGTAATGCAGATTTAGGCTTCGTGTCTTTGTCGCAAATTATTAAAGATAGGATTGTATCCGCAGGCTCCTGGTGGCAAGTGCCTACAGAATTTTATCAACCAATTTATCAGGATGCAATTCGATTGCTAAATGTCCCACAAAATGTTGCCACAGCAAATGCATTTTTACAATATTTACAAGGACCTGAGGCTACGGCTATTATTCAAAGTTATGGTTATGCTTTGCCCGATTAAATACAAATACACTGTAACTATCTGGTATGCAGATACGGTATTCCAGGTAGGCTAGATGGATAGGTGATACAATAAAACCTTATTCTTTTGTACTTAAAGGAAAAATCAATATATGATTTTTATGACATTAATTTACAGGAGAATGTTTTAATAGTGAGAACAAATATTATTAATGCGCATTCAGTGTACACTTTTAGTGATTATTTTAAACTTAGTAATTATACTGAAGAGTTATTGATGTATTTCGGCTATTCTTGGCATCGGGCTGAGTATAATTTGCCACGCAGTACCATGTCATTGGATCGTATTGAAGATTTTATCACTAGATTTAAGGAGCCGTTACCATATCTTAGCCTTACCAATGAAACTGTGCGTCGAGAATTTTTGATTGCGCCGATACTTGTGGAATTAATACATTATACTCAGGTAAAACCTAAGATCGAATGGCCACTAATAGTAAATGAGCAATTAAAAGGGACTTTGGATTATTATTTGGAATCTGCCAATAATTTATTGATAATTGAAGCTAAAAATGCTGATTTAGAAAGTGGTTTTACGCAATTAGCTATAGAGTTGATTGCGCTAGCTGAATGGACTGAACATACTGTGCCGTTGCTATATGGGGTGGTTTCAACTGGTAACATTTGGCAATTTGGAATTTTAGAGTGTGTACAAAAACAGATCACTCAGGATTTAAATTTATTTCGTGCACCAGCAGATTTGGAAGATTTGTTACGCGTCATGGTGGCAATTATCGGCAAATAATGGAAAAATCTCATGACCACCGCTGATATGACCGCATTAATACTTACTTTCAAGTTGGCTATCATTACTACGATCTTGTTATTGTTTGTTGCTACACCAATTGCCTGGTGGTTGGCGAGGACTCAATCCAAGTGGCGTGGTGTGGTGAGTGCCGTGGTAAATTTACCTTTAGTGTTACCGCCTACGGTGCTGGGTTTTTATCTCTTGATCCTGCTAGGACCTTTGGGACCGATTGGACAATTGATGCACTGGTTGAGAATAGGGCGCTTGCCGTTTACTTTTTGGGGTCTGGTTGTAGGTTCAGTATTATTTTCCCTGCCATTTGCATTGCAGCCAATTCAGAATGCATTTCAAATCTTAGGACCGCGTCCGTTAGAAGCTGCCGCTACGCTGCGTGCAGGACCGCTAGATCGCTTCTTTACGGTGGCTGTACCTTTGGCGTGGCCAGGTTTTTTTACGGCTGTGGTATTGGTGTTTACTCATACTGTTGGTGAATTTGGGGTAGTTTTGATGTTGGGGGGGAATATTCCAGGGGAAACGCAAGTGGTATCTTTGGCTATTTATAATCATGTAGAGGCAATGGAGTATGAGCCGGCGCATTGGTTGGCGGGGGGATTAACCGCTTTATCTTTTTTGGCTTTGTTGGGAATGAATTTGTTTAATTTTAAACATAATACATGAGTATTCGTGCACAATTTACCCTTAAACGCGGTACCTTTCAACTCGAAGCTGATTTAGATCTCCCAGGTCGCGGTGTTAGTGCGTTATTCGGTGCTTCTGGTGCTGGTAAAAGTACTTTATTACGATTAATTGCTGGTTTGGAGTTTGCTCCTGGGGTTTTAGAAGTTAATGGTTTGGTATGGCAGGATAGTAGTCGGGCCTGGTTTGTGCCGGTGCATCGCCGAGCTTTGGGGTTCGTATTTCAAGATGCTAATCTTTTTGCTCATTTGTCCTTGCGGCGCAATATTGAGTATGGGTTGCGGCGTATTCCGGTTGCGCAACGTCATGCGGATATGGAGTTTATTATTCGGTTGCTAGGATTGGAACATTTGTTGGATCGTTACCCTATGCATCTTTCGGGTGGTGAACGTCAACGTGGGGCTATTGCCAGGGCGTTACTTACCAGTCCGCAAATTTTGTTGCTGGATGAGCCGTTGGCGGCTTTAGATCATGCCCGTAAGCAGGAGGTGTTGCCTTATCTGGAGCGTCTACAGGGTGAATTAGATCTGCCTATCCTCTATGTTAGTCATGCTCAAGATGAGGTGGCACGATTGGCCCATTATCTAGTGGTTTTAGAACATGGTCGGGTAGTGGCTTGTGGGCCTATTGCGGATACTTTGACGCGGCTGGATGTCCCGGTGCGTTTGGGTGAAGATGCCGGAGTAGTGTTAGTTGGTAAATTAACTAATCGTGATCCAAAATGGCATCTGGCACAGGTTACTTGTGCAGATGGAGTAGCTTTGTGGGTACGTGATGGTGGGCAGGATCTGGGGCAAAGTGTGCGGTTGCGGATTTTGGCGCGAGATGTTAGTTTGGCGTTGGCGCCGGCTCCCGGTGCTAACAGTATCCTCAATTTTGTGCCAGCAACGGTTCTGGAATTGGGAGCCGATGCGCATCCGGCGTTGGTTTTAGTGCGTTTAGCTCTGGGTGGTACTGTGCATATTCTTGCTCGTCTAACTAAACGCTCAGTTGCAACCCTTAACATTCAACCCGATATGGCTATTTGGGCCCAAATTAAGGCTGCTGCTGTGATTTGATCCTACAATAAA
>JXSN01000121.1 GCA_001276605.1 Achromatium sp. WMS2 | reverse complement strand
AAACTGCGAATCAACTTCTAGACGAAATATTTGAACCCTTTGCCAACCCCGTATATCCAAATAACCTATTACACATCGTTGCCATTAACAGTGGTAAATTACTAGAATGGATTAGCACCCAACCTACAACTAACTATTTAGCCCAACAACTCCGCAATATCCTTCTCGGTACCAGCATCCATCTTGACCCTAGGTTGCGCTTTATCGATCTCAACCAACGCTCCCTGGTAGGCGGAGTCGACTTAGCAACAAAAACCACAACTACAGAATTTATCAATACTCTCATAGATAAACTGCTTGGTACCACTACCAATTATTGGCTCTCATGCCCCAATTGCCCAGCCCAAACTCGCTGTAGTGCCTGGGAATCGGTTTGTACTCTACGCCATCCCGAACTTGGCCCTGTAGTCCGCAATCACCTTATCACCGCCCTTCAAACCTGCCACCAACGTGGTGAAATACATATTACCATACGCGACTTACGCGCTACGTTATCTTATATATTTTTTGGGACGGAATACTGCACAGATCTACATGCTAAGCCTGATTTTTACCCCCAACGCTATTTCGAACGTGCCTTTAATGCTAGTAGCCAGCACCGTCAGGGTGAATTACTCACTGAACTAGCTAAACTTGATCCCCATCTGGAAACTACTCCGATTTTGGATCGCCAACTCCTAAAAGTTTCCAAAACTACACCCTTAGCCCCCAACACCCCGCGCCTAGCCTGGATGCGACGTCGCCAGTATTTTATTGCCACGGAAACTAATGAGCAAATCTATCTAGCTGGAGGCAAATATACCCAATTATTCCGCGATTTTCCCTTGCTTAACGTCACTGAGCAGCATAAGATTTGCCGTAATATCTGCATTGGAATTGCTAGATTAGAAGATTTACCCATAATAGTATTTCAAGAGCATAATTTAGCCCTAGGAGTTCCATTAAAACTCACCCCGCGCACTAAAATAGAATCTATCCTGTGGTACGTAAAGCCCTGGGCTAATTTTAGTCTTCAATGCTCCTCACTCAACGTCGTGCCTGGCCTGGAAACTTTGGCTACCCAATTGCAACTATCCTATCAATATGCTAATGGTACGCAAGAGCACCTCACCATGAGTCTGGAACTATTTTCTTTACTTTTGGAACTTAAGGACGGTTTGCAATTGTCTGGTGGTCAAGAAGAAAAATTTGTTAATCTCAAAATTTTTACCCAACGTTTGGTCTTGGAAGATGCCCGCGAACTATATGGTTATCATCCCGCCTCCGGTAACCAAATTTTTAGATTGTGGGTGCAAGAAACCCCGGCTGGTCAAACCATTACTCGGGAGATAGTCAATGGCCACGGCTACAAATAGCTCAAATAAAACACCGCGCCAACTAGTTGAATCGGTTCTTACAGAACAGCGCACCGAACAATTGTGGACGGCTAATTACTCTCCTGTGATACCTTTTTCTTCACAAAATTTTGATATTGAAGCACTGCTACCTGCTATATTGTATATGGCTCGCTTTGGACTCCGCCGGGGTCGGGGTAATTTTATCCAAATCTTTGGAGATAAAGCTGATATCGCAGCGGTTAGTACCAAATTGTTGGAACTATACGGTAATAAAACCCTAATTGGTTTTAAGGATAATAACGGCCCGCAAATTCTAGGCGATCTTTTGTTGGCATGGACCCTAGAAAATAAAAATCATACCGAAGGTCACAATCAACAACCGGTGGCACGAGTCTTTCCAAGTCATTATTTTGCTAGTTGGGTTGATTTACCAAATAAAGTATCTTTTCTACGTGGAGTTCCAGAATTTTTAACAGCATTACTTGCTGATGAGTCTGATGCAGAATGGGTTACTACTGGTAAGCCAGGCGGTTCATTTCCTATTGGTGTATCTAAGTTCGATGATAATAAATTGCTAGCTATTTTTGCCCAGGGTACTATCATCGGCAGTAAGCATACAAGCAACCTTGGTGGTGATAAATTTGACGATAATCAAGCCAATGCTATGGGAATCGAAGAACTCTTGGCCGTACGCCTGGGTTTAGCCTGTGAAGCAGCCCCCCTGAAGGCTCGTGATGTTATTATCTACGAGGGGCGTAATAAACATATCGAGGCTATTTCCAACCAGCGTCCTATAGCATCCCAAGCTAGCGCAAGATTAAATGAAGATTTAACCACTATTATTGTAAATTACGGCCAAGTAATACCCCGGCAATTGCTATTACGGATGCTGGAATCGGGTATTAGTTTAGGCTTGACCAATATTTTGTTGTCAACAATACCTATTTTAGAACATTGGTTGCAGCATGGGACCGTGCCTAAATCTTCGGATCAACAACCTTGGCCAGTATTTGTCGATGCCTCCAGCGGCCAGAATAAACAATTGCGGAGTTTAGCTGAGCACTCGATGCTAGAATGTCTACGGCATTATGAGCGACTACCGGTTATTACCATGTTATTGCGGATTTTATATGAACAAGCCCGCTGTGATCGTAAGATTGGTACTGAATTACCGCCTATAACTCCCGATGCTAGTGCCTGGCTCAATTTGTTAGGATCTATTTATCAGCAACGCCATCCTCGCGCTGAAATTATCGAGGATAAATTGCATGATGATTGGAAACGCCTCCAAGATGCCTTGCAAGCTAATGATGCTTATGCTGAAATTGCTACTAAATTTAGCCAAGATCAAGAACCCTCACCTGCTCTAAATCTGGCCCAGACCCTATGTGATTTGATGGGAGATAAGCTGCAAAAAGGACAATTTAACAGTGTTTTAGATAGTGCCATGCTACGCGATCAGCCCCATGGCTTAGCTATTGCACGCAAATCGCGGCGTACAGAAGGCGGCGTGACCCAATCCATATTGCAACGGTCCATAGTATTATCCCCAACGTTACTAGATTTTTTGGTGCATAGCCACTTTTATCAAGCAGCGCAACGAGGTCAGCCATTGTCCTTACCTGATTTTTTACAACTCATTAAAACCCGCTACGGATTATGCGTTGACCAAGCCCCCCCTGGTCAACCCATAGCCCAAACTTTACTCCAAACTAATAAAGCTTGGTTAGAGCGCAGATTGCGTGATTTAGGATTACTGGCTGGAGTTAATGATGCTGAAACCATGAAACATTTACGCCCACGTTACCAAGCAAGCAATTAATCATGACTAAACCATCACCATCCCTGGTCCAAGTCTTAACCGCTACTATTACCCAACTATTACCTACAAAACCCACCGCCGGTAATATGGCCTTTATCCGCTGCCTACCACCATCTGTATCCCAATCCTTGGCAGCAACCCCTGAGTTTCAGATTCCAGATTGGGAAATAGCCGTAGTAATGGATCATGCGGATAGCCAAGCCCGCGCTATCAGTACAGATCAGGCTGTAGCTTTGCGTGAAGATAAGGCCAAGGCAATATTATTACTGATCGAACCTCAACAAACCGGATCCGGAATGGATGGGATTTACAGCGCCGCCCGCGAGATTGCAGAAACTGAGTTATTTGATTGTGCATGTAAAATAGCCAGAAATGGTTTGCCAAAAGGCGGCAAAACCTTTGCGGATAAAGCCATAAGTAAGGCTAAACGTGTGCATAACTACATTGCGCCTTGGCAAAAATTGGAATATCTATGTGCAGCTATAGGTGAAGATAGACAACTTTTAGGTACAGCATTAACAACACTAGGACTTTGGCCAATTAAACTGGAGCCTACAACCAAGCTTGATGATGCTCAATTAGATGTTTCAGCTAGTATATTAGAAAAGCTCTTACCCAAATATCGTGGTCTAACGGCGGAAAATCGTGTTAATAGTCTATGTCTTCCTGAAAACGAACAAGCCATTAGTGATGATTTAATTCAATGGCTTCGTAAGCATGATCAAGCAGCACCCGGTGCAGCTTTAGCAGCATTACAACAGCAACCTCAATTTTGGCTGCAAAATCTACATCCTCAATTTCATCAACAAGCATTATCCCAAATTGAATTAGTCTCTTGGCTTGGTCGTACTCAACAACCTCTCAAGTGGTCTGGGCTAATCCTAGGTGCCGATACCCGCCTAGAGTTTGTTATTGATAAACAACAAGCTAACAGTAAGAAAAATACTGGATTGCATGTACGTTGGAAGGTAACACCTCCAAATTTGGCTAAAGGAGCTGCTGAGTATCAAATACAAATTCAAGCTGGTAATGATATTTTAGCAGAAAAAAGTATAATTCATACCGGAGCTGAGTTACAAAAAACAGTTTTTACTGTCGAAGATTTTGAAGAATTAGATGATAATGCCAAATTTGAGGCTAGAGTAGTAATCCGAGCTTTGGGAGATACTCCGTGCGAACAAGAAAGTTTAGATTTTATCCTCTATTTCGGGGAGCGCAAAGAAACTGTCAAAATAAAAAGTTCTGGTAAGATTTATTCGAGTTTAATCTTTGCCATTGTGCATTTAGTCACTACAAGACAGGATTTTGACGAATTAATCACAAAGATCACCAATGGTAGTACTGATGTTATTGATATTGATAAGAAAGGTTATATAAGTTGTCGTTGGAAAGGTAAACTTGGGCGCGTATTTTGTCCGCCATTACTGTCAGCCTTGCACAAGGATTGGCAACAACGTCAAGGTCAGTTGGGGCGCTGGCGGCAAACGATACGCCCTGATGGGGTTGCGGTCGGGCCTGTAGAATTTATTTCAATTCCAGAATCTGATGTTACTGAGATTTTAGCTCAAACATCCCAAGCATTTAGTCTCTGGTTGCAACATAGCCAAGGCCCTTTAGGCATGATCTATCTTGATGATAAGGTTTTGGTAGATTACATTAATGCGGCAGCTAAAGTGTGGAAAAACTGTGATCCACAATTAGCATTGATCCAAACCCTAGAAGTAGTCTCTTTAACCGGAGCTAGGCTAGGTATAATCGTATTACCTACCCATCCTTTACGTGTCGCCTGGCAACAAAGTTTTGACACTCTAGTTAAACATCATGTGTTTGAAGAAAAAATTTCTGCGCTGCAAGCTCAAGAGTTATTACAGCACGTTACTGGTAGTCACTGTCCGGCATTTTTACCAGGATTTGATGTAAATTCGTGCTTTATTTTTGCCGATACTTTGGGTCCCCACGCAGCGGCTCTAGTGGCCATAGATGATCCTGAACCCAAGGCTACTGTAGCTTTACTTGCTAGCTTCTTGTTAAATAAAGAGTATGATCTAGCACCTAGCATCGGACAAGCCACAATTAACGTGCTGGCTACTGAGATTAAACGTTATTTAAGTCTACATCCTGAATATAATCGGTTGCAAATTCACGCGATTCACTCTGGTGACGCCATGCCGGTAGTACGGGCATTAGGTAAAGCCCAGCTTCAGGATACTAATGATAACTTTGATCTTGATACCCCTAATGAACGTCAGGAGCTGTGTTACCAATTGGATCTATACTCTTCGGAAAATAATGAATTATCTGGACAATTTATTGCTAATATTACGGAGCGCCGACGTAATGGTTCCACGATTGATTCAGAAGATTATTGGTTAGCTGAGGTGGTGGAACGCCCCGGTGGAGTAATTTTACCTAAATTACAGTGGTTTCGCCGTCTGGCCTTACAACCTGAAACTCCGGCCCATTTGGCTTTAGCCTTTGATTTATTTACCTCAAAAGTCGAATGTCAACCTAAAACGCGGCTTCCCAGCAGCGGTAGTTTAGAAGTACATGGGCTTTTACTAGTGCCCAATCGGGAGTTTATTGCCACTACTGATCAATTTCCGTATTGGTGTAGTTTTATCCCGTATGATCCGGTTGGTGAAAAACATCCCGTAGCCAAGGTTTTAACCATAAGACAGGTTAGATTACATAATATATTATTAGATCTTACGGTACAGCACTTGGGTGGAACAGTAGGCACGGATTGGCCTGTGTTGATTACCGAAGTAAATGCTAAGCGCAGTCTATTATTGCAAAATCTACATGCTTTATGCGATTGGGTAATCACAGCCGATCGTAATGCTGGAGTTGAGTATTTTGATTCTCCACAGGGTTTACCAAAACTTTATGATGCATATGTTATAGATTGTGCTCCCGAACGGGATGATCTAGGTTTCTTACAATTAATTACTTCCACCAATCGCCTCGAAGAAATTGCCGATTTATTAGGCACAATTTTAAAAGCTATGGCTTCACCAATACGCCGCCTAAATTTAACCTCCACAAAAGTAAATTGCAATGCTTTTTCAGCATCAATACTAACATACAGCAGATCGGCCCGACGTAGTACTTTTTTTTCACTATCAAGTAATGCTGGAACATCATCCAATGGAATCCAAAATCCCTGCTGCAAGGATAACCAAGTTGTAGTCAGCTCCTGTGCATATTGACAATTAATATGAATTAGAGCTAGGGCTAACAGTTCCTGCATGGTATTGGAATCACCCACTAACCTCAATACCAAGCGCCCACTTATAGCTTTCAACGCACCTAGGATTAATTCACAATTATGCTTAGTAGCTTGCAAACCCATAGCTTTTAAAATTGTGCCTAATAAATCGGCAATTTCTTCGAGGCGATTGGTGGAAGTAATTAATTGTAAGAAACCTAGATCATCCCGTTCGGGAGCACAATCTATAACATATGCATCATAAAGTTTTGGTAAACCCTGTGGAGAATCAAA